>NZ_JBELPZ010000030.1:0-13414 GCF_046000445.1 Flavobacterium rhizosphaerae
TGGGGCCTTCGGGCAGCGGCAAGTCGTTTTTTACCAACCACATGGTACGCCAGTATTACGAACAGGGCGCCCATGTATTGTTGGTGGATACCGGTAACAGCTACCAAGGTTTGTGCGAATTGATCCACGGCAAGACTAAGGGAAATGACGGGGTGTATTTTACTTATACGGAAGACAGCCCGATTGCTTTCAACCCTTTCTATACGGATGACGGTGTATACGACATAGAAAAACGTGAGAGCATCAAAACACTCATATTGACCCTGTGGAAGCGCGATGACGAGCCGCCTACCCGGGCGGAAGAAGTAGCTTTATCCAACGCGGTAAGCGGCTATATTGAGCACATTAAAGCAGGTGCGGCACCTTCCTTTGATGGCTTCTATGATTACGTTCAGGGCGACTATCAAAAGGTACTGCAGGACAAGAAAGTCAGGGAAAAGGACTTTGACCTGGCCAATTTCCTGAACGTACTGGAACCCTATTATAAAGGCGGTGAGTATGACTATTTGCTCAATTCCGACAAACAACTCGACCTGCTGTCCAAACGCTTTATCGTATTCGAGATTGATGCCATTAAGGACCATAAAATCCTGTTCCCGATTGTAACCATTATCATCATGGAAGTATTCATCAATAAAATGCGCAGGCTAAAAGGGCAACGGAAGCTGATTCTGATTGAAGAAGCCTGGAAAGCTATTGCCAAGGAAGGTATGGCGGAGTATATCAAGTACCTGTTCAAAACGGTACGAAAGTTTTTCGGCGAAGCCATTGTGGTTACCCAGGAGGTAGATGATATTATCCAGTCACCCATTGTCAAGGAGAGTATCATCAACAATTCTGATTGTAAGATACTGCTGGACCAGCGCAAGTACATGAACAAGTTTGATGACATCCAGGCGATGCTGGGACTTACTGATAAGGAAAAAGCACAGGTGCTCTCCATTAATATGAACAACGACCCATCGCGGCTATACAAAGAAGTATGGATTGGGCTGGGCGGCACACACTCGGCTGTGTATGCTACCGAGGTAAGCCTTGAGGAGTACCTGGCATACACCACAGAGGAAAGCGAAAAGATGGAAGTGATGGAACTGGCCAAAGCATTGGGCGGTAACGTGGAACTCGCCATACGGCGTATCGCGGCTCAGCGCTGCGAAAGTCAATTATAAGTAATAACCATAAAATCCAAAATGATGAAACGAATGATGTATGTGGTGTGGATGGCTATTGAATTAGCCGCTGCACCGGTGAAGGCCCAATGGGTGGTCAGCGACCCGACCAACCTAGCGCAGGGGATTGTCAATACGGTAAACCAGATTGCGGAGACCTCGGCAACGGCGACCAATACGCTGGACAGTTTTAACAAGATCAAGGATGTCTACAATCAGGGCAAAGAATATTACGATGCCCTGAAAGCGGTCAACAACCTGGTACAGGATGCCCGCAGGGTACAACAGACCGTATTGCTGGTCGGGGATATTTCTGATATGTACGTGACCAGTTTCGGCCTGATGCTGAACGACCCGAACTTTACCACGCAGGAACTGAATGCCATAGCCTTTGGTTACAGCAAGCTGCTGAATGAAACAACCGGCCTGCTGGATGACCTGAGCCAGATCATCAATGTGACGTCCATGTCCCTGAGCGATAAGGAACGTATGGATATCATTGAGAGGGTATACAAAGAGGTACTGCATTATTACAACCTGGTGCGCTACTATACCAAGAAGAATATTTCGGTAAGCATCGTCAGGGCCAAGAAGCAGAATGATACCCAACGGGTATTGGAACTTTACGGCAGTGCCAACCAAAAATACTGGTAGATGATCGCGCTTGCTATTGAATTTGACAACCTGCACGAGGTATTGCGCTCGCTGTATGATGAGATGCTGCCGCTCTCGGCAGAGATGGCGGCTGTGGCCAAGGGGCTTGCCGGGCTTGGGGCGTTGTTTTATGTCGCCCTGAATGTCTGGCGGGCACTCAGCCGCGCCGAACCCATTGACCTGTTTCCGTTACTGCGCCCGTTTGCCATTGGTTTGTGCATCATGTTTTTTCCCACGATGGTGCTGGGCACCCTGAATGCCGTACTCAGCCCTATTGTGACCGGGACACATGGCATACTGGAGGGACAGGTACTGGACCTTAATGCCTTGCAGGCGCAGAAAGACCAGCTGGAGCATGAAGCCATGTTGCGTAACCCGGAGATGGCTTACCTGGTGTCGGATGAAGAGTTTGACCGGCAGCTGGATGAACTGGGCTGGTCACCCTCCGACCTGGCCACGATGTCGGGCATGTACCTGGAACGCGGCATGTACCAACTGGAGCAGGATATTAAAAATGCCTTCCGGGAACTGTTGGAAATCCTGTTCAATGCCGCGGCGCTGGTCATTGACACCCTGCGTACTTTTTTCCTTATCGTACTCTCGATTTTAGGGCCTGTCGCTTTTGCCATATCGGTGTGGGATGGTTTTCAGTCGACCATGACCCAGTGGTTCACGCGGTACATCAGCGTCTATTTATGGTTGCCGGTATCTGACCTGTTCAGTTCCATGCTGGCCAAGATACAATCATTGATACTGGAGCGTGATATCGAAATGCTGTCCGACCCGTCCTACATACCGGACACCTCCAATGCCGTGTACATCATCTTTATGATCATTGGCATTGTGGGATATTTTACCATACCTACGGTAACAGGATGGATCATACAGGCAGGCGGGGCCGGAAATTATACGCGTAATGTCAACCAGGCTACACAGAAAGCAGGCAATGTGGTGGGCGCCGGCACCGGGGCTGTAACAGGAAACATTGGCGGCAGGCTTATGAGCAAATAATCATTTTTAAAACCTGAACTATGGAATTTAAAACATTAAGGAATATAGAGAACAGTTTCAGCCAGATCAGGCTGTATGCCATTGTATTTACGGTATTGTGCCTTGGGATTTCAGGCTATGCGGTCTTTGAGTCGTACCGCTTTGCGAGCGTGCAACGTGAAAAAGTATATGTACTGGACCAGGGCAAATCGCTGATGCTGGCCTTATCGCAGGATGCGAGCATCAACCGGCCCGTCGAGGCACGGGAGCATGTGAGGCGCTTCCACGAACTCTTTTTTACCCTTGCCCCGGATAAGGCAGCGATTGAAAGCAACATGAAAAGGGCCTTTAACCTGGCCGATAAAAGCGCCTTTGACTATTATAAAGACCTGTCGGAAAAAGGGTACTACAACCGGATCATATCGGGAAATGTACAGCAGCGCATTGAAGTGGACAGCGTGCAATGCAATTTTGAAAAGTACCCGTACAGTGTGCGTACCTACGCCAGGGAATACATCATCAGGGCAAGCAATGTTACCAGGCGCAGCCTGGTGACCTCCTGTCTGCTGGTCAATTCGGTACGCTCGGATGTGAACCCACAGGGGTTTAACATTGAGCAGTTCCGTGTGCTGGAGAATAGGGATGTTGAGGTTATGGACCGGTAAGGACTGCAGTATGGACAAGTTTATCAAAGCCCTACAATCTAGCAGGGAAAACCTTGAGGGCTACTGGAAGCGGCTGCCGGCTTACCGGAAACGTAAAGTAATAGGGTATGCCTTTGCAGTATACTGCATTATAACCCTTGTGGTAATCGTGCAGGTTGCAAGGCAATTCGGAAGCCATGCCCAAACAGTAGCGATAGAACATATTGAGAATCCTGTCGTGAAATTACAGGAGAAGAATTGAATAGCAACAATCGTTAAAAGAGAAAGCAAATGGAAAATGAGAAAAGGAAAACAGTGGTACAGGTTACCGACGGTACGGCACCTCCGGCAACAGGAAAGGCAGCTTTCACTAAGGAGCGCTTTAAGAAGCCCGTTATCTTTGGTATAATGGGACTGGCCTGCGTGCTGTGCCTGTACCTGATATTTGGGCGAGATTTAGGAACCAAAACTACAGAACAGAGCAAATCTGGTATCAACGGTGCTGTTCCACAAGCCTCCGGTGAGGGCCTTCCCACCGATAAGGGGAAAGCGTATGAACAGGAAATGCTAAGGGAGCGGGAGCAGCAAAAAAGGGCGGCTATGATGCGCCTGTCGGACTATTGGCAATCGGATAGCATTACTGAAGCTACATCACGCCCCAGCCCTGCGGGATCCGATGATACTCCCGAGGATGCAAACCCAAAAGGTAACGCTGCCCTTAGCAGTTACCGCAGTATGCAACGTTCTTTGAACACCTTTTACCGGCCAGAGACGGCGCAGGATGCCCTGCGAAAAGAAAATGAGGCACTGAAAGAAAAGCTGGAGGCCCGCGAAAGCCCGCAGGGGCGTAGCATGGATGACCGGTTGGCACTGATGGAGCAATCGTATAAGATGGCAGCCAAATATTTTCCGGGTGCCGGTCCCTCTGCGGATACCGGCACTACAACACCGGATACCGGGGAAAAAGAAGAAGGTGATTATGTGGCCCTTTATCCCGGTAGGCACTCTGTAGTTTCGCAGTTGCAGCAACCTCAAAGTGACTCGGTAAAGCTGGCACGGCTTGCCAATGCAGGCTTCCGCAGTTTTACGACCGCCACAGGGGCGGAAGAAAATACTATTCCCGCTAACAGCATCAGGGCGTGTGTCCACCAGACCGGTAAGGTAACTGCGGAGAGTAATGTGCAGCTGCGGCTGCTACAGGAGGCCCTTATCGGGGGCATAGTCCTCCCCAGAGGCTCTATATTGAGTGCCGTTGCGAAGTTCCAGTCCAGCCGCTTGCAATTGACGGTGGTATCGCTTGAAATTGAGGGTAGCATCCTCCCGGTGAAACTTGAGGTGTACGACCTGGATGGGCAAAAGGGGCTGAATATACCCTATTCTCCCGAGGTTTCTGCGGTAAATGGTACCCTTGCCAACATGGGCAATACAGCCGGGGGTAGTTTTACCATTAATCGTTCGGCAGGCCAGCAGGTGGCAGCCGATGCCAGCCGGGGGCTGATACAGGGGGTTTCGGGCTACTTCTCAAAAAAGGTGAAGGCGCAGAAGGTAACCCTAAAGTCCGGCCACCAGGGATTTTTAGTATCAAAAAAGCAATAACTTAAAATTAGGATCATGAAAAAACTATGTATACAACACGTATTGATGCTACTTCTGATAGTTAGCCCAATAGCTGCCATAGCACAGGCCAGGCAGGCCGAAAGACTCGCACTCGGCACTATACCGGCCTACAGTGTCGAGGTCACCTATGATAAAACCTCGCATATTATCTTTCCTTCAGGTATCCGTTATGTGGACCTGGGCAGCGATTATATCGTTGCGGACAAGGCTGCCGATGCGCAGAATGTCCTGCGTGTTAAAGCAGCAGTACAGGAGTTTGCCGAAGAGACAAACTTTTCCGTCATCACGGAAGACGGCCAATTTTACGGCTTTAACGCCTGCTATAGCAGCCTTCCGGCGGAAATGAGCTACAACCTGGCCACGGCAGGCCGTGCTGTAAGCCGTGAACAGTCGGCTGACGTCCAGTTCGAAGAGCTGGGCGGTCCGGCTTCGCTCACGGGGCTGCTTATGGAAACGCTGTACAGGAACAACAAAAAAGAGATTAGGAACATTAAATCTGACAGCTACGGAATGACATTCCGGCTAAAAGGAATTTTTGTTCATCAGGGCAGGTACTACTTCCATATTGAATTGGAGAACGATACGTACGTGCCTTTCGTGCCGGATTTTATCACCTTTACCATCGCCGACCGTAAGATAGCCAAGAGGACGGTCATGCAGCAGAAGACACTTGACCTGTTACGCACCTACAGGCCACTCTTGCCGGTACACGGACATACATCGGAGCGCAATATTTACCTGCTGGATGTCTTTACCTTATCCGAGGGACAGGTCCTGTTGATAGAAGCCTATGAAAAAAATGGCGGCAGGTCGCAGGTACTGAAAGTAAAGAACAGTGACCTTGTCAGGGCGAAGCCGCTGGAAAAGCTAACGCTTAAACTATAGGCAGGAAAGAAAGGCATTGCACAGGAAAGCAATCCTTTTTATCTTTGTGTTACATATAGAAAATCTTAAAGTGTTTTTGCTTTAAGTCTCGTCACTGAAAACTGGTAATTTTTAAAGACTTCGAGGCTAAGTAGGGACGCTCATGCTACGGCGTGGGCGCTCGCTTATGCGAAGTCTAGGTATACCAGTGCCTCAGTGTCCGTAAGTGTAGTGGTCTGCGCCTATTTTTTTGGCAAAGAAAACACAGGACCTGCCAACGCAGCTGCGACATTTGCTATACAATTGCAATTCAAAAGAATCAGATGCTATGGTACACCAGGCTGCAAAACTTCAGATGCAACTTTCAGAAAGTGATTTTCCTTTTAGTAAGAGGATGAGAAATTTTTTTACGTATGTGGGACTTTCTACTGTAAAAGACCTGACGCTGATTCCGCTTACTACGTTTGTGTGTTTTAGGGGATTTAAAGCACAATGCCAGCAGGAACTTCTGGCATTTATCGAATTTGAAGGGATAGAAGATTTGTTTGAAGGATTTTCACAATGGAAAAACGATGCAAAGCAGCCTCCCGTATCGTCTCGAAGTAGACAGTGACAATCCTACTTACAGTTTAAACTACAGGCAATGCTTCTGCTACTTTAATCCAATACTATTTTAAAAGCTGCAGGTGGAGGAATTCCACTCGTATTTATTTACCATACTATACGATGGCTATTTATCCTAAAAATTAGTATCTGCCAAAACTACGTCTACTATAGAACCGTCGGGTTTATAATACAGTAGCCTTGCAAAACCGTATGTCGGACTGAACCAGTACTTGCCTTTGTATTGCCCAATCTCCTTTATATAGTTGGTATTTCGGCCCTCTACCACATAACATACGAGCTTACTGTTTTTGAATGTCAGGGTATCAGTTACAGTCCTTTCAATAGTATGCTGAAACGTTTTATTTTCAGCAGGCTTTAACGCAGATTTCCTAACCGTCAGTTCCACTTCGGAGGAGCTGATCAGTTCCGGCGGATAGTTAATCCTGGGGAACGGCACTACCTCGGTAAAGGCGAAAGCACCTAGCCTTGGCGGATGTAAAAAGATGCCTTCCGCACTTTCATCTACACCGGTAGTTTCTTCGAAGGACTGGGAAGAATCGCAGTTGCTGTAGTTGTACGTAATCCCTTTCTGCCCAGCTAGTACCGATGCGACACTGGAGGTGCCCACCGATAATTTCAGGGTGCAGTTACTGAGGGCAGTACCGGAGGAATCGCTAAATGTGACATTATATGTCCACTGCCTGCCATCACTATAAATAGCATCACCTTCTTCAGGGCTATTTTTCTTTTGCCCGCAGCCCGACAGCCCTGTAACAATTGCAAGGGCTGTGGCCAGCGGCAAAAATCGTAAGCGGTATGCTAATGATTTAAATCCTGTAAACTTCATCCGTAATATAAATTTGTTCTGATACTTTTGGTGTAAATATAACCTGAGAAATAGGACCATCCAACTCATCAGCCGATTCTTCGGTATAGCAGCGCTCAGAGGTTATGTACAGGTGGTCAAAGGGAAATTCCCCTTTACCAGGTTCCGGTTTGGTACCCGCTGCTTTGGCTACGGGTTGTACGACACCGCCGCCTCCGAACGATTTCTTGGTCCTGACCGTTACCGTTTTGGTACCGTTGGGATGGGTCACTACTGTCCTTTCATTTTCATAATCCACATTGGATGCCACGACCGATACTGCTGCGAGCACTAAGATAGCAATAACAATCCAGTTACAGTCCAGATCTTCCGGTTTGTCATACACTTCCTTCATTACTTCTTTGCCGTCTTTCATCCCTATCAGCTCAATTTTGTCACCCTCCAGGCGGCTATTGACCGCCAGATAGGCATATTTGCCATCGGGGCTATAGGTTATAGCATATTGTGCCACCGTTTTACCCCTTTTTAGTCCATCAAGAACATTGTAGGAAATGCCAAACACGTCCTCTTTTTTGATCTCGACAGGGTTGAAGGTGAGTTCCCATTGTTTTGCGCCATTGGTTTCAATGGTAATCCCGTCGAAGGAGTTTTTAAAGCCTTCCAGGATTAGTCCGTCCTTTTCACTGCGAAGGGTTGCATTACCGGTTGTGTAATGGTTCAGTCCCTTAAAATTAACTGGTGTAGCCATAAGTAAAATTTTTTAATGGTTATACCTTCAAATGTACAGTGGGTGAAGCCCTATTTTGCAAGCAGAAACGGTACACTATCGGGCAATTAGCGGCCAATTGCATCCGGGTACTGCTTTTACCTTCATAAATGAAGATAAGGCAACGATACCTGAGACCCGGTGTTAGAGCAGCGGCAAAACAAAACGCGCCTGCCGGACAAATGGAGCAGGGCTTATCCCGATGCTGTTGCCTGGCAGGCGCATCCGCTTTCAAACGCGAAAAGGCGTTCCCACCAGTAGGAGCGGATTGCCTTTTAGTGTGAGTGCGGGCTAATCAGCCAGCCGCTAGCGTTTGGTTTAGGAAAGGTAACAGCTTGTCAAATCATAACTTATAAAATCTCCACCTATACAGGTTGTACTCAGGAAAAAACTACCAGTATTTTTCTCATCAAGCTTGGCCTAATTTCATACTACAGATATAAAAGTCAGATTTTGTGCGTAGATAAATTATTCGTAGATTTGCTATGACTGACTAAACAGTCACTTAATTGATATACTATGACAACAACAGAAACAGCAAAAAATTATTTCGATGCCATGGTGGCTGGAAATTTTGACCAGATGACCAAATTAAGAACTTCAGATTACGTTTATTGGTGGAGTGGTGAGGGATCCTGGCCGTTTGGAGGTTACCAATCAAACGAAAACCAGGCAAAACTGTGGGGCATCGTAGCAGAACGATTTCCGGAAGGAATGAAAATGACGCTCAGATCTATTACGGCAGATGATGAGCGGGCAGCGCTTTATGTTCATATACGGGGAACGCGAAAGGATGGACGTATTTACGAAAACAATGTGATGCTGCTTTTAACCTTTAAGAATGGCTTAATTAATGGGCTTTATGAATATTTAGATACCATAATGGTTAATGAATTATTCTGTGGCCCGATGGATGATGTAAAGCATATTTAAAACCATTTAGTATGCAACCGAAGTATACGAATTTAGCTTCGGTTGCCTAAAAAATTAAATCATACTTATGGATAAAAGGGAAAAGCTACTTCAAACAGCATTACAATTGTTTGTTTCACAAGGATTTAATGATACACCAACAAGCAAAATTGCAAAAGAGGCAGGGATAGCAACAGGGACCTTGTTCTATTTTTTTCCGACTAAAGATGAGTTGATCATTTCACTTTACTTGAAATTAAAGGGGCAGGCAGCAGAAAGTATACATGTTGCATTGGCTGAAGTTGTATCAACAAAGGAAGTAATCAAAACTTATTATACAGAATCGCTCAGGTGGTCGCTCAATAATCCCAACGAATTTTTGTTTCTGGCACAGTTCTCCAATTCTCCCTATCTGAAAAGAATTGGTGCTGATGAAGTGTCTGCACAGATAGCACCGGTATTACAACTTTTTCGTATGGCCATCGGGGAGCAACAGATCGTTGACATTGATGTAAATTTATTATACGCTTTGATCAGTAATCAGGTATTTGGAGTAAATCAATACCTTTCATCAAGTAAATTCAATAAGAAAACACAAAACAAAATTATCGAAGATACATTCTCTATGTTTTGGAGAATGATTCAGCGCCGATGAGTAACTGCATGCAAATAAGAAAATGAAAATAATAATAACAGGAGCCACAGGAATGATTGGCGAAGGCATTTTACTGGCTTCTCTTGATCATCCCGAAATTGCCGACGTTTTGATGGTAAATAGAAGAGCTTCTCCATTAAAGCACCCGAAGCTTTCTGAACTGATTGTTAAAGATTTTACAGACTTAGCTGCTCATAGCGACCATCTAGGCGGCTACGATAGCTGTTGGTATTGCGCAGGAATAAGCTCATTGGGTATGAGTGAGCAGAAATACAGTCACATCACTTTTTTTACCACCATATTATTTGCAAAGGAACTTGCCCGATTGAATCCCGAAATGGTTTTCTTCTACTTATCGGGAGTATATGCAGATAGTTCGGAAAATGGAAAAATAATGTGGGCAAGGATAAAAGGCAAAACAGAGAACGCATTAAATGAGTTGCAATTTAAAGCTGCTTACAGCTTCAGGCCAGGTTTTATTATTCCGTTGAAAGCACAGAAAAATGTGCGGTTTATTTATAAAGTACTTAAACTTATATATCCTTTTCTCTTTCCAAATAAAACCTTGACTTATGATGAAATTGTAACTGCATTAGCTCGAATACTGACACTTGGATACAATAAAAATATTTTAGAAATAAAAGATCTAAAAATAATTGCCAAGCGGGCTGAGTGTACTAAGTAATTCAAGGATTTATCTATATAGATAATCTAGTATTATGACTTCGTTCAGCCGGTACATTTACGGCGGCTTCTATAAGCTCTTTAGGCGCTTCTCTGTTAAAAATTGGCAAAGTATTGGCCGCTTATGGGCTTGTTACATGGCTGTGTAGCTTTACTGCTTATGAAAAAACAATGGCTTGCGCTACTTTTCTAGGTACTTTTCCAATTAAACTCTATTTGGTAATATAGGGATCGGTACTTTAAGACCGCCAAAACAGTTCGCGACCGCCCGGCAAATGCAGCAGGGTTTATCCCGATGCTGTTGCCTGGCAGGCGCATCCGCTTTCAAACGCGAAAAGGCGTTCCCAACTATAGGGAGGGATTGCCATTTTAAGCTGAAAATGCGGGTTAATCAGCCAACCGCTAACGGTTGGCTGCGAAAATTCCCCAAATTCATAAAGAAACCCCTCTCAAGGGTAAACCCCTGCCTGAAAAGCTGCCATAGCAGGCTGCACCCCATCTGTGCCAGTACGGAATTGATAAACAAATCCTGTTTTTCGAGTGCTTCGGCAAGGGAGCAGCTTGGCAGGTCTTCGGTATCGCCTTGTGTGAGCAATTCCTCAAATTCCTGTGTAACCGGTGGCAGGCTGCTTACAGGTGTAAACTTTTCAGATGCAGGCTGATTAATACTGCCGATAGTGGAGAGTATAACCTGCCCCGTGTCCCTGCCGTTGCCGAAGTCCATCCAGTAGCGGGGCGTATCAGAACGTTTCGCGTTCAAATCTAAATCGTCCAACACTTCGGCTATCCCGAAACGGGCTGCTGCGGTGTCCACGCAGGAAATATAAATCGCATTCCTGCCCGTTGCTGTATCAACAGTAAAAGGCTTTTCAACGGCTTTCCATGCCGTCCCAAAAAAGCGGTTGGTACGGGTAATGAGGGCGGTGGCTTTGGATAAACCCACTTCACACTTTGCAAATAACTGCCTGCCACGGTTGGCATCCGTAATTACATCATCATCCCACAGGCTGACCTGAAAGCCTGCATGCCCCAACTGTTGCAGGCTGTGTGACATCCGTGCCAAGCCTGTCAGCACTTGCGAGCCTGTACCGCCTGCCCCGATAAGGCACACAGTTATAGGGTTGGTAGGGTTTAGTAGTTCGGGGGCTATTAAGTGGGCTTTTACTTTTGTTTCCATCACAGTAAATTTTTAAGGGTTAACGGTGTCGGTCGCAGGGTGTCGGTCGGGAACGGCTTTTCAGGGTCAGCCATCAGTTCCCTGTACAGGTTAAACAGGTTCACGCCAACGGGGTTGTGTTCGTTGATGTGGTGCGAAAAATAACTCCCGAAAAAATACCCCTGCCATGCCGTAATAAATTCCTCTAAGGTGGCAGCCGATTTAATGGCTACGTTTACATTACCCATACACACGCTGCCTTTTTGATAGAGGTTAAAGAATGGGGCATGGTATAGCGTTGTTTCCGCTTTGGGCTTGGTTTTGCCTTTGAGCGCAAAGAGTTGCAGTTCCTTTTTAGTAGCTTTCCACACGAGCGCAGGCAGGGCAATTGTTCCATTGGCTAAGCCGAGGCTTTCGGCAAAGTACAGCTTTTGGCGTTGGGGCTTGGTATACCATACCACGCTGCCGTTATTGGAGGGGTCAATATGTAACACCTCGGCAGGCAGAATGCCCTCTGGCCGCAAAAATGCCTTGCCTGCCTGCTCACGGGTGTCAAGGGCTTTGGCAAGGCTTTGCGCTTCCCTGACCGTAAGCGGGTGCGGGTTTACGGGGCATCCCGTTTCGTCCATATCATAATATTCGATATACGGGGCAGCAAAACCGCTTGTGGTAAAAACCATAAGGGCTGCTTTAGGCTGGTAGAGTGGGACGTTAGGTGTCATAGTCATAGTTATTTAAAAGGTAACACAATTCATTTAAAAGGGGGAACAAACGGCATTCAAAACCGAGGGTATCGTTGTCCTGCGGTTGCCCGTCAAAAATGCGTTTCAGGACAGGCTCCTGCTTTGACACGCTTTCATTAAAATAGGCGTTAACCGACTGTTGCACATTTTCATACAGCCACCCGTCAGTACAGGCGACAAAACCGATATATTTTTCCATCGTAATACAGTCGTAATTATCAAAATCATCGTTTTCATAGTCGGGTAGGCAGTCGGTATCGGCATGGCGGTATAAGGAAGTTTCAGGATAGTCCTGCCACAGGGTGTAAAATTTTTGGGCTATACGGTGGCACTCCGTATCAAAAGGGTCATGGGGCTTAAAATCCGCAAGCCATTTCCCGAAATGCTCAAGGTGTACGGTATTCCACAGCCTGCGCAGCATCACTTCCCCGTAATGCAGGGCAGCCCGTAACTGGCTTACATACTCGTAATAGTCTTTTTGCTCCCAATCATCGGGGTCGTTAGTAACCCATTCCGATACCATTTCGTACTGCCAGTACAAAAAACTGTCCTCGGTATAGTAAGGAATATGTACGGTATGGAACAGGTAACTAAAAATACAAAGCAGCAGCCGTGCGCCTTTGCGGTGCTTTTTATCCTGCATCATATAATGCAGGGGCAGCACAGGAATGTAAAATAAGGTATTGCCTGTGTAACAGGTTTCCGTTGCCTGCACTATAAAATTTCTGTTATGCTCCAACACGTCCATCTCAATATGCTGCGGGTAGGTTTGGTTGAGCAGCCTGCCCGTTTCGTGCAGGGCAACTTCCCTGCCGTAGGGATAGGCAAAGCCTGTAGTGTCCACAGGTTGTACCCTATAATATTCGCACAGCAATTGTAAGCTGCGGTAAAAATTTTTCTTTTCTGTACCGCCTGCGATTGCCTGCCCCGTGTAGTGGGGCAGGAAACGGGTTTTCAGAAAACCATAGGCAGCAGCCCCGCAGGGGCTGACCTCGGGCGGTCGGCAAGCACTTCGGCAGTGTCTTTCCTGCGCTGCAGGTTTATCAGGAACTCGCCTGCGTTTTTGTGCAGCAGCTTTTGCCTTTTGTTTTGGGGCAGCCGTAACTGCCCCGCTATTATCTTTTGCAT
>NZ_JBELPZ010000031.1:0-7593 GCF_046000445.1 Flavobacterium rhizosphaerae
AAAGGAAACGGAATAAGTCCCAGGGGTGGGTTTGTGAGTGGGCGAGCAAAGCCATTATGCCGTAGTCTTTTGCTTTTACCACTGGCTTTACCCGCAATACATTAGCTGCCTTTTACCGGTTTATCTTGGGAAAAGTTTAAATCACTAAACATTTAAAATATATTTAGAAAATAGACAATAATGAAGTTGATTGAGAAGGGTACCATATTAGAATACTTCCAAAACTGACATGCAATTTGTGTTAATGAATTTGTATATTTATGGTAAATTCACTTAAATTGAATATAGAACAAACAGAAAATTTTGATTTCATCAAAATACTTAATGATGATAAAACGTACAAGCTCCTTTTTCCTTCGCGGGAAGTTGGCATGGCTATAATTGAGATCTACGAAGGAATCGAAAATAATATTTACGAGAATCAAAAATTCACGGAATCTGATTTACACGAGGCATTTTCCAAAGTATACCGTACGAATGACCGCTACCCAAAAGAGATTTACAGTGCCCACATCATGGACTTGCAGGAATATTTTTTGGATTATGATCAACAATCACAAAAGTATTTTTTTAAGGACTATGCTTATAAGTTCTGCGAACATGCTAAAAATACACTTAAAGGTGCATTTAATCCTACCAGAATACAAAAGATATGCACACTTCTTACTAATTCTCTCCAAAGCAAGCAAACAGATGAAGACCTCACTTTCTGGCTTACAGATGAGTTTAAGAAATATGAACCTGACCTGCGGGAACAAATAGATTTTCTTGACCGTCAGATTTCTAATTCACTTGAACAACTAAAACGACGCACAGTCATCGAAAAGGGAAGTTTCATTAATATTTTAATCGCAACCAACGAAAGCCTTAATACATCGCAAGATCATGTTAGAGAATTGCGATCTGCTTACGCTGAAACAAGGATAATGCGAGATATACTTAACCGTAAAAATGCGGGAAATCAGGAAATTGATGGCCTAATCAGGGAGGTACTTTTTTTTATAAGTTACATTAATGACCGGCTTAATTCCATAGATAAAAAGCTCGATCGTATCCAGCCAAAGATACGACAGCTTTTTTCATCTTTAAATAAGCCTGCTTTTAATGGGAAAGTCGAACGTTTTATTACTTACTTGCTTGATAAATCTGTGGTAGAATATATTGAGACACAGAAAACGATGATTTTCCCAAAAGGTATACTGTGTCCGACATTACGTTATCGTACACCTAACTTTACGATTATTAGTAAGGACAAGGAACTTTTCCCACCTAAGCCTAAAGAGCGTAAGCACTACATTCAAAACAATAAGGAAATTGAGAGGAACAGAAAGAAGGCAATAACGTTTTTAAAAGATATTGACACCGCACAGAAATGGCAGGATTATATCCTATCGGAAATAAACCTCAGGAATTATATCAATCTCTCTGAAACTTTTTTTACGATTGCAAGACAAACAGGGCCTTCCTTAGCGGTTACGGTAATGTTCAATACAATAAAGCATATATCCCAAACGCCATCTATGCAACTTGAGACTGCAAAGGAATTATATACTGATAACGAATTTAATTATATCTCTTTATGGAAGATGGAAGTCAGAAAATTACAGTAGCATCCTTTTTATTTCATGAGGCAGCGGAAGATATTTTCGCCCAGTTGGATTATGCACTAAAAGACGGAATGCATATCCAAAGGGAGGGAAAGCAGGTTAGGCAATTTAACTTTATCGAGGCAAATGAAGAAAGCCTTGTTTTATATTATCAAAAATTCTTTAATGTCACATTACTTCGGGATGGTGAAGATCCTAACGCCTATTACTACCTGGATTTTTATGGTAATGACCGTGGCAACATTTCGGACCGCCACCGGCATATCATGAAGAGCGAATTTGTACTTATCGGCTTCATAATTTATAAAATTATTTATATCGACTGGGATATTGAACTTGATTCCGTACAAAAGTTAAAGGATAAAATAAGGATCGACTATGAGGATTACAAGCCTGGGTTGTATAGGCTGATTGCAAAGTCCAAAAATACAAACCCTAGTAATATAAATGATACTGCATTGGACAACACCATACAATCTGCATTGGAGGAATTTAGGAAGATTGGTTGGATATCGCTAAATAAAGATGATTTCAGTCCGCTTCCTGCATTTAAAAGGCTCCTAAAAATATATGAGGAGCAAATATTGAATATAGATGAGACCCTAAATAAACTGCGATGAAAAAATATCCAAGGATAGCACGGCTGTCCACGTTGAATATTGTGCGGCACCAATGCTTTGATTACGAATTTAGTCCATTCCGGACTGATTTCGTTGGTGAGGGCGGGGCAGGTAAAAGCATGATTGGAGATCTGCTACAATTGATTTGCGTAGGAACTAAGGCATTTCATTCGCCAACGAAGGGTACGGGCCCTAGGCAGCCAAGTACACTTGTACTGCGAAGCGAGGGTGGAGGTACAGATGTTGGATATGCTTTTTTAAACATTGAAAAAAATAAGAAACAATATGTTGTAATAGGCATTTATCTGGAGAGTTCCGGAGCCTCAAATATGTTTATCGTACAGAATGGACATGATTTTGATCCGAACTCTGTATTAAATACATTTGATCAAAAGCTGGGTGTAGAAGATTTTATAAAGGATAATAAAATTCTGCCTATAGCAGAATTAAAAAATCATCTGTTGGATAATCGAGACCTTACTTGCGAATCCTGGGATCAGACAGCACGCTATCATCAACTTTTATATAACAATGATATTCTACCAATTGACCTCTCTATAAATTATAGAACCCTTGAAAATTATGCTAAGATTATACAGGCATTTTCTAGAGAGTCACTTGATATTAATAAGAGTGAAAAATTACAATCCTTCCTTTTTGGCGATGACAAAGAGAAAGAATTAGTTTCGCGATTTTACGCCGCCATAGAGGAATTATCAGAAGATTTTAAGCAATTTGAACACAATCGGGATGAAATTGCGGAGCTGAAATTACGCCAATTAAATCTCAGTGCTTTGCTGGAGTTAAAGAAGTTGTCAGAAGAAAAACATAAATTATACATTAGTAATGCTTATGCACTTTGTAATTCTGAGATTGAAAGATTAACATCTAAAATTTCAGAAAGATTAGGATATTATGAGCAGGCAACATTACTACTCCCAAAGCTGAAAGATGAACTTAGCAGGAAACTGGAAAGAATTGAAAGTGAAATTACACTGTTAAATACAGAATGGTCGATTGCAATTGAAGAACGTAACGACTGGAAAAAGAAGCACGACCAACAACAGGAATTTGGCAAATGGCTTGAAAGCCTCAACGTTTCTGAAGAGGGGCTTGAGGCCATATACCATACCCACCAACAGTCAAAAGTTCGGCTTGAAAAAAGGAAATTGCTGGAAGAAAAATGTATCCTTCATAACGCAGATATACGGATATTAGAAAAACTTGAAAGCAAAAATACCGCCTTACAGCTTGCTGAAATTTATAAATCTAATGAAACAGAGATTGACTTTAAGCGTAAGCTTTTGAGTCTAAATAATATTAATGAGCAGGATTCTTTAGCCAAATGGGTGCTGAATTTAGGGCAGAATCTTACAAAAGAGCAGGAAGGTGTAATTCGTAAGTTTCACGATTTAAATTATAAGACTACCGCACCCGCTGAGCAGGGAACAAAATACGTACCAGAGCCCTTAAAGTTAATTGAAAGCCTGCAATTATCTGGTTTTTCGGAAACCGGATACTGGCTTAACTTAGGAGGCGTAATTGAACATATAGATACTAACTTCGAGGCAATATTTGATAAGGGTACAAGTGCTATCAGGTCGTACTTCGAAAATCAGTCCGTGTCTTTAAAAACAGAATTGGATGCGTTGGAAAAAACTCAAAAAGCCACCGCGAAGATGCAGGCCGTGCTGGATGAATTGGATAATCCTGACACTTTTATTGAAGCCTGGCGCGAAGAAATACAATTATCGGATCAGCTTGAAGTATTGCCGCTGCATAAAATGGAATATAGTGAATTTAAGCTCATCAGGGAGTCCTATGCCAACCGCCTAAACATTGCTGAAAAACTTGAGGAAAGCCAGAGAAAATTTGATAGACTTGATTGTAATAGAAGAAATCTAAATACGTTGCAGGATAACCTAGAAAGACGCTTTTCGACTTTTCAGACTATTGTGGAGTTACAGGAAATTAGCAGCCTTAAGTTAAGATTTAAGATTACCTCAAACAATTCTAAAAGCTTTGATGATATACTTGCAGCCCTAGACCTTTCGGAAGATTACTATGCGACCTTTGACGAGTTTTACACCACAGAAATAAACTGTATTAGCCATGCACATCAGGTTGTACAGCTCGATAAGGAACTTGAAAGTATACAGTTAAAACGGAATTCTGTTTATATCCAAGATCCGGAATGGCTCGACACCCAAACTGATGCTATCCTGCTTGACCGGGAGCAAGTGGATAAGCTTGAAGAAAATTATAAAAACTCGTTACAAGAGTATATCATCAAATATAATACGTTATGCAACACCTTCCTGAAAGAAAAAGCTAAGAGGTTTGAAAATACAGGCGATTTCCAAGGCTTATGTTATGAAATACTGCCATCCGAAATAGTTAATGAGACAACCCTTGAAAATGAGATTATAGAGAAGATTGATATATACCTTCGGGAGATTAACCTAAAAAATAAGAAGCTGAACCATAGAAAATTACTTAAACTTCAGGATGTTATTGAAAAAGTGCAACAGGAGGTGAGTGACCAGATATATAACGTAAATTTCATACGCAGATTCCTGAATGAAGAAGATAAGATAATTACAGGTGACCTTAAGGTTGTATTGGATTTTAAAGCGCCATTATTTAACCATGAATGGATGTCCGTATTCCTTGACAGTATTGGGAAAGATCTGGAGCTTGGCGGGGAAGATACCCTTTTCGATTCACTAAAAACGATATCAAACGACTTGGAGAAATATCCTACATTGCAGGAGAAATTGCGCGAGTCATTCTATAAATCGGGCGGTTCAAGATCGCTAAAACCAAAAGTCGAAGAACTGCTTAACCCTAAGTCGTATTATGGCTTGAAGTTTGCTATTCGGAACAAAGAAGGTCTAAAAAATGATGGCAGTACCAGTCAGGCATATTCAGCAATAGCATTGCTCTGCATGGCAAAACTTCGGCTAATCGATTATTCGCAGAACAGAGGAAAAGACAAGGGTGCTATTCGATTCATGGCTATTGACGAGGCGGAAGGGCTTGGAAGTAATTTCGATATGTTATATAAACTTGCTTTGGATAACGATTATCAAATTCTTTCATTATCAATCAATCCCAACAAAGTCGACTTAAAGAACCAATATATCTATCTGCTTCAAAACAGCAGAGAGAATACAAACATTAACTATGATCCGATTCCAATTTTCGGGCTGACAAATGTATAACTTATGAAAGGAATTGAGTGGCGCCATCTTCGAGGGCTTCATGAACTATACCTTGCTGGACAGACAAGGCTTAAAATACATACCAACAGTTTTGTCAAACAGATCGTGATGAAGCAATTAAGATTGGTGAAATTTAAGGTTGGTAGCCGTGATATTTTGGTTGCTATGTCTAATTACAGGGAGTTTTATGAAACGGAGTTCCTTTCATATTACAACTACTACAATAATTTTTTCAAGGAATCGGGCCTCGAAAATAATGCCCGAAAAGCTTTTACAGAGGAAGACCTTAAAGGCCTAGTCTTTGTGTACTATAACAGAGATGAACTAAAAATAAAGCTGACCACTGAGACACGTTTTTCTGCACAAATCTTCAAGAACCAGAATTCAAAATATCTGTCCAATAAACCGAGTCTCAGGAATGCTATGCTTACTATTCTTGGGATTGATTCATTTCCGGATAAAGAACCTAAAAATAACCAGTGGAGAATAGTTGTGGATTGTCCCAATCCTGCTGTCGTTGTTTTATGTGAAAACCTAGATTGTCTTAAAGTACCACTTGAATACAAGGACAACAATATAGAATTATGGTATGTAGGGGGAAATAATACTGCACCTTTACTTGATATTTCGCAAAATAAGTTACAGTTGCCAATGTTCTATCTTTGTGATTGGGACTACGCAGGGTTATCTATTTACAGCAGGGTTAAAAAAATTATGGAAGAAAAAGGCGTTATATTGACATTAATAACGCCTTCGCATGGCACCAAAACACTTCCTGTTGGAGTAAAGCATCATAAAAGTAAATGGAAGGTCAAACCATTTTCAGGCCTACAAAAAAAGGACTTTGATAGCGAGCAAATTGATTATATTGAACACCTGATTAACAATAATATTTGGGTTGAGGAACAAAACATAGACTTGATAGAGATTTTAAAAGGCCGCTAACAAATGATTTTGCTAATTATCAATCTCGTATAAGTTTTACAAGACTCTCTTTACTGGGCAGCACCGTCGTATATTTACTTGCAAATATCTGCTGATTGTTTTCAGGTAACGTAAATTCCACAACCGCTTCACTTTTATCCTGACATAGGATTATACCAATGGTTTTATTTTCTTCAGGAAGCCGCATTCTCCTGTCATAGAAATTAACGTACATCTGCATTTGCCCTATATCCTGATGCTTAAGTTCGCCGATTTTTAAGTCAATCAGTACAAAGCACCTAAGAATCCGATTGTAGAAAACCAGGTCTATCCTGAAATGCTTTTCGTCAAAACTAATACGTTGTTGCCTTGCCACGAAGGTAAACCCGGTGCCAAGTTCCAGCATAAAATGTTCCAGTTTCTCAATAAGCTTCTGTTCTAATTCGCTTTCAGAGTAAGTTGATTGTTCCGGCAGGCCGATAAATTCTAAAATATATGGATCTTTGATTGCATCCTGGGGCTTTTGCAATAGTTGGCCTTCTTTGGCTAGCCTTCGAACCTGCGATCCACTTCTGCTTAGGGACAGACGTGTATAAAGTGCCGTGTTATATTGCCTTTCCAATTCCCTGAGGCTCCAGTTGTTCTTATAAGATTCGATTTCGTAAAAGTTTCTTTCGTCAACATCTTCAATACGCATTAATTTTAGATAGTGGGACCAACTTAATTGAAATTTTTTTACCGGTTTATCATCGCTCTCAAATTCCGCAGACAGTGTCTGCGCTTTTGAGTATACAAGGTAAAATTGGCGCATCTGCTCCAGATTTCGCTGTGAAAAACCCTTTCCAAAATCTGCCGTTAGCTTTATTGACAGCGTTTTTATGAGTTGCTTTCCGTAATCAGCCCGCTCATTGCCATTTTGCTCTTCATGAACTATCATTCGGCCTATCTCGTAATAAGTCAAAACCATTGTATGGTTTACCGACTGGACAATCCTGCCCCTTGCTTCAGTAAGTAGCTCAGAGATCCTCTGCGCCAGTTGATTTGTTGCTGTAGGTTCCATAATTCTTAAGATTGGGCAATCGCTAAATTATCGGCTTCATTTCCACATAGGCGCTCTTTAAGCCTGCCCATATCCTCGCTGACTTTCTTCTCAAGGACCTTTGCGTATATCTGTGTTGTCCTTATGCTGGTATGCCCAAGCATCCTTGATACGCTTTC
>NZ_JBELPZ010000032.1:0-7519 GCF_046000445.1 Flavobacterium rhizosphaerae
TGGTTATCAACCTGGCTAAAAAAGGTAATAATATTATTTTTACCTATCACAGTAATAAAGTTGAAGCTGATAAAGTTATAACTGAAGTATTGTCCCTTGGACAGAAAGCTATTGCGTACCAATTAGATGTTAGCAATATAAAGAACTTTGACGCATTTTTACATCAGGTGAGTGGACACTTAACCCAACATGAAGGTTCCGCTAGTTTTGATTTCCTGATCAACAATGCCGGTGCCGGCGTTTACGGTTCTGTATCAGAGACTACTGAGGAAGCGTTTGACGCGATGATGAACGTCCACTTTAAGGGGGTTTACTTTTTAACCCAAAAGCTATTGCCTTTATTAAATGAGGGTGGCAGGATAATTAATATCTCATCAGGGCTGACAAGGGTTTCCTTTCCAAACGTTTCTGCTTATGCCAGTATGAAAGGAGCCATTGAAACTTACACCAGATGCCTTGCCAAAGAATTAGGCTCTAGGCAAATTACTGCCAATACGGTTGCGCCAGGTGCTATTGCCACGGATTTTGGAGGCGGATCAAATAAATCTGATGAGAATAAAAGGAATGCAATTGCGTCAGTAACGGCGTTGGGCCGTGTGGGCGAGCCGGAAGACATTGGCGGTGTAGTCGCTTTTTTATGTACACCCGAAGCGGCATGGATTAACGGCCAGAGAATTGAATTGTCAGGCGGAATGATGATTTAATATTTGTAACTTTGATTTATGAACCAACATCAGGTACATCGGGTGCACTCCATTGCAGAGTTCCATAAGATGAAAGGGCTGCCTTCACCGCAGCATCCTCTAATCAGCCTATTTGATTACGCCAGCTTTGAATGCTCCAAAGAAATCAACCACAAGAATTTTGTGTTTGATTTCTATCACATCTCAATAAAGCGGAGTATTGGCGCAAAATACAAATATGGCCAGAATAATTATGATTTTGATGATGGGGTAATGTTCTTCATAGCGCCCAACCAAGTTTTTGGAATCGAAAAAATTGAAGAAATTGCTACTACAAGAAGTGGATGGATTCTGATGGTTCACCCTGATTTTTTATGGAACACTCCACTAGCAGCAGCTATAAAAAAGTATGAATTCTTTGGTTATGCCGTAAATGAGGCTTTGTTTCTTTCAGAAAAGGAAGAGACAACACTTAATGCCATCGTCAAAAATATCGAGCAGGAGTATCAGGCCAATCTGGATAAGTTCAGCCAAGCTATTATAATTTCCCAACTCGAAACCTTACTAAATTACTGCGACCGGTATTACCAAAGGCAGTTCCTGACGCGTAAGGTTGCTAACCACAACATTTTGGAGGGTGTAGAAAAGACCATTGAAGACTATTTTAAAGATGAAAATACTGCCGGACTGCCGACAGTACAGTATATAGCCGAAGCCTTAAACCTATCGCCAATGTATTTAAGCAGTTTGCTGAAATCAGTGTCGGGGTTAACAACACAGCAGCATATACACGAGAAACTGATTGAAAAAGCGAAGGAAAAACTGTCAACAACGGAGTTAACAGTTTCAGAAATTGCATTCGAACTGGGGTTTGAACACAGTCAGAGTTTTTCAAAATTATTTAAAAGCAAAACAAGTGTATCGCCTTTAGCGTTTAGAAATTCATTTAATTGAAGTATGCCTACCAGAAACGTACAGTGTATATGAATCCGTTTATTTTAGCCCTGCAAGCCCGTAACCTTACTGTGGAGATCCATCACCATTCGGCATATCAAATTGTGCTGTCCAACGACTTGCCTTTTACCTCGACAATCAGCGGTACGAAATATGAACGTATTCACGGGTTTTTGATCAAGCCCCATGTCACGCACTTTTGTGTGGCTGAAAAAGGTAAATTGAATGTCCTGAACATAGAGCCCTATTCAAGTATTGGTTTACAGCTGGCATCTATGTTTACTGAAAATGAGGAGGCCATTGTTTTTGAATCGCCAACCGAAACGAATACCTTTTTTCAGACGCCTAAAGAAAGCCTGGAAGTAAGCAACGTAATTGAGGCGCTGCTCTCGGGGGTGCCAAAGACAGATTATGATGACAGGGTTGCAAAAATTGTCGATTACATTAAGGCTAATTACTTTAAACCCGATATCACTCCTCAAACATTTGCCGAATTGGTTTTCCTATCCCCATCACGTTTGGCAGCGCTCTTTAAGAAGCAGACCGGCAGCAGCCTGTCTAAATATTTACTATGGACGCGTTTAAGGCAGGCTATTTATATCACGCTCACTGATAAAGACAGGAGCCTTACCGATATTGCCTATGACACCGGCTTTTACGACCTGCCCCAACTCAACAAGTATATGTATGAGATGTTCGGTATGCCGCCTAAAGCATTAAAGTACAGTAGCGACCTCATACAGGTATATTAATTTTATCTTTCCACTCCGTCAGGTGGCTTTCTTACAGATGGCCTTGTTTTTACATTTGCAAAAACCACTATAGTGATCTGATACAAGTTTCCAGACGCGGTTATATGCAACTTTGTGATATCATTTTAAACCATTAAAAAATAATATCATGAAAGCAATCGTGTATAATCAATTCGGAAGTACTGATGTTTTACAAACGGTAGAACAACCAAAGCCTGCAATCCAAAAAGGCGAGGTACTGGTAAAGATAAAAGCATTTTCAATCAACCCTATGGACTGGAAAATCAGGAAAGGGCAAATGAAACTGATGTCAGGTTCCAGGTTCCCCAAGCATACCGGCGCTGATTTTGCCGGCGTAATTGAAGAAGTAAGTGTTGGAATCAACCACCTAAAAGAGGGCGATGAAGTTTTTGGCGTGGTTAAAAATTTAATGAAAGAAGGTGCTTCAGTCGAATATGTTGCAGTAAGCGCCTCATTGGTATGGAAAAAACCAACAGCGATAAGTTTTGAACAAGCAGCCTCTATTCCGGTAGTGGGTACAGCTGCCTTAACCGCCTTAGAGAAAATGGGAAACATCACTCCACAATCTTCAATTTTAGTAAACGGGGCTACAGGCGGGTTTGGAATGTTTTTAATTCAATTATTAAAACTACAGCATACTGATTTAACAGCAGTGACCGGCAGCAAAGGAATTGATTATGCAAAAAATTGGGGGGCTGATAAGGTCATCAATTATACTGAAGAAAATGTTTTATCACAGCAAAACAAATATGATGTGGTAGTCGATTTATCGGGAAAAATGACATACAAAAAAGCCAAGGAGATTATGAAGTCAAAAAGCTTGTTTTTAAATGTTACGCCACAGCCCATTCAGATTATCGCTTCGCTATTTAACAATCTATTCACTTCAAAAAAGCATATTGTAGTGCTGTCCAGTCCTTCTGTAAAACAAACTGAAAAACTCATAAAGGCAGTAAATGATGGTTTGCAGATTGAAGTGAACAAAGTATTTCCGTTCAGCCAATTTAAGGAAGCCTATCAGTATGCTGAAAAAGGCGGGGTCATTGGAAAAGTAGTTATTGAAGTTAATTAATACATCATAGCGATGCTAATAAAAATTGACAATACCCTAAAATATGGGAAACAGCACGGTGGCTTTGGGATACAGATTTTATATCCCGGGCTCATAATGCCTGAACGGAATGACACCGGCTTCTCTACCATTGGACGGATAGACCACGCCCGAATAACTCCGGGTACGCTCATACCGATGCATCCCCATCAAAACGATGAGATACTCACTTATTTGCGGAGCGGTAAGGTAATGCACAAAGATTCTGAAGGGCATTCGGATATCATTTCAAATCAAAAGTTAATGCTCATGAAGGCAGGTTCAGAATTTTATCACGGAGAAAAGACTTTGGAAGAAGGTGGCGTTTTGGAAGGCTTACAGATTTTTATCCGACCCGAAATTGAAGGGTTGCTACCACAAGTACAATTTCATCAATTATCAGAAACCTACAGTATTAATCAATGGCGGAAAATAGCGGGTAAAAGCAGTGATTATCCCTTACAGATAAGAAGTAATACATGGATACTGGATATGCAGTTGCAAAAAAATGATGAAACGTTTTTGCCCGAGCTGCCTTTTAAAAATACCTCATTCCTATTCTATGTATTTAAGGGAGAAATTCAAGTTACTAGCAATGTACAGTTAAGCACCGGCGAAAGTGCTTTGATCGAAAATGAATACCCCACGTTCATTGCGAATGAAACCAGCGAAATCGTGTTATTCATTACACAGAAGAATGCCACCTATTTTGACGGGGGAATGTATAGTGGTAACCTGCACAAATAGAAATTCATCAAAAAGTAAAACAGTGATTTGATACAAGTTTTGACAAAAGCGTAATCGCACCTTTGTAGTGTACATAATTAATAACAACAAAAAATCTAAACTAATGAAAAAAATAATAATACTGGGGGCCACCGGAACCGTAGGAAGTAAAATCGCTAAAATCCTGCTAGAGGAAGGAAAACATCAGGTAAAACTGCTTGCAAGAGATCCCGAAAAATTAAAAGACTTAAAAAGTATGGGAGCAGAAATCATTCCGGGGGATGTTAATGATCTAAAAGCCCTTACTGAGGCATTCAAAAATGCGGATAGCGCCTTTCTGATTTTACCCGATAATGTAAAAGCGGAAAACACCCGGGAATACCAAAGACAAGTGACCGGCAATTATCTGGAAGCGATTCAAAAGTCAGGAATCAAACATATTGTAAATATGAGTAGCCTGGGTTCTCATATGCACGAAGGGAATGGAATGATGGCCGGAACCGGCGAGCAAGAGGTGCGATTGAATCAGCTACAAGAGGTGAATGTACTGCACATCCGTTCCGCTTACTTTATGGAGAATTTTCTGAGAACAATCGGATTAGTAAAATCTAAAGGGATTAACGGCACAGCAGCGGCGGGTGATCATGCAATACCAATGGTGGCAACCCGGGATGTAGCTAAAGTAGCAGCAGCGCATTTATCCAATCTTGATTTTACGGGTAAATCTGTGCAGGCTGTAATGGGGCCGAGAGATTATACATATACAGAATTCACCAACATTATCGGTAAAGCAATAGGCAAACCCGAATTACCCTATGTACAAATTCCTATAGGCCAGGCCAAACAGGTATTCATAGGTAATGGTTTTTCACAGGACTTTGTAGATAATCTGTTAGGGATGGCTTTGGCTATTAAAGATGGAATATTCAATTATCAGAAAAGAGATGCTTCCACAACAACGCCTACCACAGCAGAAGCGTTTGTAACGGACACCTATCTTCCAATATACAATTAACAATAACAATTCAAAAAATAGATATCATGAAACTTTTAGAAAAAACACAGTTAGGGAATTTATCCTTAAAAAATAAAATGGCGATGTCTGCTATGACCAGAAGCCGGGCAGATATTCACGGCATAGTTGGTGAGATGACAGTAGCCTATTACACCCAAAGAGCTAGTGCAGGTTTGCTATTCACTGAAGCCATCAGGATAAGTGAAGACGCTACCGGCAGTCCGCTTACTCCGGGGATTTTTACGCCCGAACAGATAGAGGCCTGGAAAAAAGTCACACAGGCAGTACATGACAATGGAGGTGTTATTATTGCCCAACTTTGGCATACCGGGCGTGTGGGACATTCTGTCGAACGCAATGGAAAGCTTCCTTTAGCTCCATCAGCTTTACCCATCAGGGGAATGCAGCATTTTACCTCGCAGGGCATGAAGGATTATGAAGTACCTCAGGAAATTACAATTTCTGAAATTAGGCAGACTATTAAGGATTATGGGACCGCCGCAAAAAATGCAATTGAAGCAGGATTCGATGGTGTAGAGCTTCATGCCGCTAATGGCTATTTACCAAGTCAGTTTTTAGCTGAAAGTTCTAATCAGAGAACTGATAAATATGGTGGAAGCATTCCCAATAAAGCCCGTTTTGTCCTGGAGGCCATGCAGGCATTGATAAGTGCAGTAGGCGGTGAAAAAGTGGGTATTAAGATCTCGCCTTTTCATCCTTATGGCGAGATGATTCTGGATGATCCGGCCGGGACGTACACTTACCTGATTGAAGAGCTGAACAAATTGGATTTTGCCTATGTGGAACTAATGAGGCGCAGCCCTTATTTTCCTTCACCTGCCCACTATCCTAAAGACGATGAAATTGAATTCTTCGGCAGAAAGATCTTCCAGACAGTTATCGCCAACGCCGGGTATGACAAGGAATCCGCCGAAGCGGAACTTGATAAGGGCATTGCCAAACTTATCTCATTCGGGACCTTGTTCATTGCTAATCCTGACCTGCCACAACGCTTTGAAAAAAATGCTGCGCTTAGTGAGCCGGACAAGGCTACCATGTTCGGCGGCGCGGAACATGGGTATATCGACTATCCATCATTAAACGACTAATAACTGAATTATGAAAAATACATTCAAAACTGTAGTGATGTTGGCGCTGCTTCAACTCGCTAACACAAATGTGAAAGCACAAGCTATTCCAGATAGTACCATGCAAAAAATCGATGAATTCAGGGTATTCTATGAAACCTTGGGGAAAGTATACCCACCTGACTCTACTGTTTCGATAAATGAAACAGTCATTGCAGGAGTAAAAAGCTACTGGCTTAATAAGGAGTTGCTAAATAAAAAAAATTTAATTGTTTACCTGCATGGTGGTGTTTATACCTATGGTAATTTTAATACTTACCACGCCATGTTATCACACTTAGCCAAGTCATTCCATGCGCCGATCTTGTACATAGAATATTCACTGTCACCAGAGCATCCTTATCCTACGGCCAATAATGAAATATTTAATGTTTACCAAGAGTTGCAACGAAAGTTCAAAGGCTCTGAAATAACGTTGATGGGTGATAGTGCTGGTGGTGGTTTAGCTATAGCACTGGTAGGTGAAGTACAGGAAGCTAAAGTCCCAATGCCTGCATCTTTAGTCCTTATCTCCCCTTGGATAGATTTAAAGTGTATTAACGATTCGTATGAAAGCAAAAAGGCATTGGATCCTATCCTAAGCAAGGATTTTCTGTATAACCATGCATTGATGTATTCTTCAAATAGCATCAAAGAGGCTGACCCCAGTGAATTGAAGTTCAAAAAATTCCCTCCTGTTTTCTTATTGGTTGGTACAGACGAAGTATTGAATGATGATTCAAAAAACTTCTATGCATTTATTAAGCCAATCCAGAAGAATTCAAAGCTGAAGGAATATGATGGGCAAAAGCATGTTTGGCTATTTTCACATATTGACTCTGTAAAATCAAGGGAATCGCTAAATGATATAAAAGAATTTATATTGGCTAGCAATAAATAAGCACATAAAAATTATCGTTAGATTTTGTAGAGTTGAAATTTTTGTATTCGTACAAAAACCTGTAAATTAGCAAAAATACCGCATAGAAAACCTTGTGAGTAAAAAGGTGAGTGTTTTTTTAAGTTCAGTCTATAAGCTATTGATATAAAAGTATTTGTAGTGGTTTGGAGTCGTCCTGCCACCCCGACTAAAAAGACTTCAACGGCAGTCAAAACCCTTAAATCCTATGATTTAAGGGGTTTTCTATTTA
>NZ_JBELPZ010000033.1:0-7228 GCF_046000445.1 Flavobacterium rhizosphaerae
AAATCAGTAAATAAAGAGAAATCAGAATTGATTATAAAAAAAAGGAGCTGTCCCTTTTGAGACAGCCCCGTTTTTATACTTTTTATTTTACCATTTGCTGAATGGTTTTTGCATTAAAAGCGGCATACCCTTTTTCATCATTATCAAAATACAGGTATACATCTTTACCATCTGCTGCCCAGTTTTTACATTTTTGTGCCCACTCTTTAAGTGACTCATGGCTATAATTACCCTGGTATTTGTTACCCGGCCCATGCAGGCGTATATAAACAAAATCTGCCGTAACTTTTACCGGAGACAAATGCCCACCAAGCTCATAAATACAAAAAGCACAGTTGTATTTTTGCAGCAGGGTATATACTTCTTCAGTATACCAGCTGTGGTCCCTGAATTCAAAAGTGCAACGAATTTTTTTTGGTATGTTTTTTATAAAACTCTCCAAACGGCCTGCATTTACACCCCAACGGGGCGGTAGCTGAAACAACACTACCCCCAGTTTATCTTTAAGCCCGGCGGCATGCTCCAAAAATTTATGAAGGCTATCGGCAGTGTCATGAAGTTTTTTAATATGGGTAATATAACGGCTTGCTTTTATTGCATAAATAAAATGATCCGGCACATCATGATACCACTTTTCAAAAGTATTTTTTTCGGGCAGATGATAAAAAGGGGCATTTAGCTCTACTGTATCAAAAACAGACTGGTAATAGGCAAACCTGTCTTTTTGTTTAGTACCCTCAGGGTAAAAAGTGCCCATCCAGTGCTTGTAGCTCCACCCTGAAGTACCTATAACTATTTTTCCTGCCATAACACCGTGCTTATTAATTTATTAAAAATAAAAATTATTGCTTCACCATCTAGTTCCAACAGCATAATTATTCAATAAAAAAAGCCTCTGCATGGACACCGCAGAGGCTTTGGGAAACTAACACAATTTATCACGAAACTTAATTATTATGCAGTACACGCTCCGGATAATCTGATATTATCCCGTCTACTTCAAGTGCTCTCATGCGTTTAATATCCAGCGTATCGTTTACCGTCCACGGTATTATTTTTATATCTTTTTGCTTTAAAGAATCAACAAAACCTTTATTTACCAAATTATAAAGCGGACTGTAAATTTGAGGCACAAAGTTTAACTGTGTCAGGTTTTTATCTATGCCGGGCTCTGCCACAAGGAAAGAAACAGCCACATGAGGGTATTCTTCATGAAGGACATTAAGCATGTGCGGATCAAACGACTGTATGGTATACCTACCCTTTATGTTTTTACTTTTTATGACATCCATTACTAAACGTACAAAATCTCCGGGCATGGGTTGTGTAATGCCATATTCTTCCCTAACCGATTTTATTTCTATATTGTAACGTACCGGCTTACGGTTGTTTGAAACAACATAATGTTCTACACTATCTATAACTTCTGCCAGCAAGGGCTTATACGCTTTTACCTTTTTTTGCTGCGGAAAATTTATGTTTCCCTTTGAACCAATATCGTACTTTTTAATACTGTCATAAGGCATTTTATACAGGTTGTATGAGGTTTCTTCCGCTTTGTGAATACTGTCACCCTTTGGAGTAAGCACATACGCATAAGACATATAAGGCTCATGCGAAACCACCACTTTATTATCGGCAGAAATAACCACATCCATTTCCAGCACATCTGCCCCTTTGTTTACAGCGCTTATAAAAGCAGGCAGGCTGTTTTCGGGAAAATTGCCCCTATCTCCACGGTGCCCCTGCACTTCAACGTTTGTTGTTTGCTTTGTTTTGGCAGTGCTTACGGTAGCATCTCCTGCTTTTTTGCAGGAAACTGACAACGCCAAGCCTGTGATAAATAATACCCCGTACCCTTTCATTATGAGTTACTTTATAGTCGCTGATTTATAAGAAGCTGTTGCCGTATGTATTTTACCAAACATATCGGTAGCCTTAATTTCTATAACATGCTCCCCATCTTTAAGGTGTACCGGTAGCTTACCGCGCCATAAATGATTACAGTCTTCCGGGTCTGAAGAGCGCCTGCCCGGCATAAGCTCATTAGTGGTATCCCATTCCATAACCAATTCGGTATATGATGGATCGGGCTTTTCCATAAACTCCATATCTTTCCAGGTGCCGCCGTCTACCCTATACTGTAAGGTATCATTTTTACTGCCTATAAAAAAGTTGGCATATACATAGGCTTTATTCTTTTTTACTGACGATACCAGGTTAGGCGCAAATACCTCCATCTGATAATCAGCAGGCTTGCCCGCTGCCTTATAGTCTATAGTGTACTGGTTACCGTTAAAATGTATAAACGCGTAGCCCTTTGGGGTACCATCCCGCATTACAGAAATGGGTATGCCTTTTTCATCCAGTTTTCCGGAATACCAGTCGCCACTGGTGGTACCGATGTTAAAATGGTGGTGTGGTTTTTCCTGCAGCCAGCCTTGCTCTTTACCTAAAAATTCCTGACGCTGCAAATGCGTATGCGCCGATATGGAGAGCGTATTGGGATATTCCTTTAACAGTTGAAAAAGCACATCGCGGTCTTCTTCCCTAAAAGCATCATCCCAAATATCGAGTATGGGTATGTGCAGGGCAATAACAATAAGGTGGTCTTTAGGCACATATTTCAGGTCGTTTTCTACAAATGCCAGCTGGTCTTTCCTGAAACCGCCCCAGTAGCCTTTAGCATCACGGGGATCCGGGTACAGCACATCATCAAGAATTATAAAATGTACCTTACCATAATTAAAAGCATAGTTAGAAGGGCCAAAATGCGCCTCGTAAGTTTCGTCGGCCATTTCATCGGTTTCGGCATCAAAATTAAGGTCGTGATTACCTAAAAGATTATACCATGGTATGCCAACCCTTTTTACCGCTTTAATATAGGGATTGAAAAGGCTAAGGTCATTCCCTACCAAATCGCCCATACTCAGGCCGAAAGGTACGTTTTTTATACCCTCTACCTCAGCAACCACACCCCTTGTAAAATAATCAATCTCATCAAGGTCATACGGTTGTGGGTCTCCAAAAATAAGTGCTGTAAAATTATCATTATCAGCAGCGGCAGTCAGTCCAAAATCAACCGATGCCGGCAATTTACCTGTAGGTTTTACGCCTTCAAACTTCATTTCAGGCGAACCCGCCGGCTTATAAATGTAATAAAACTGCGGCTGGTTATCGGCATTTACCGCTACATTATACCCTGATGGTTTTATTACGGATATAATATTATCAGTGCCCAAAGGCAACTGATACTGCCCGGCACCATCGGTGAGTACAACATCGCGCCCGTTGGTAACCGATACACCGGCTATGCCTTTTTCATTACGGTCTTTTTTGCCGTTTTTATTGGCATCGTTATATACATAACCTTTTGCCGTGGTTTGAGCCGTTAGGGAAGCTGTTACCAACAGCATCCATAACGGAAACAAAAACTTATTCATAATTTTATACTATTATCAGTTAATATCCCACCATACATGTGTATTAATATCATCAGTACCTCCCAATAACTGTACACCCTCTGCGTAGTTTTGCGGGTTATCCAGCTGCTGGCTTGGCGGGTAAGGCAGCCTTGCCGGCATTATTGCATTGTTAAGCATGGCACTTGTAGTGGGCAGCTCCGGCATGCCGGTACGCCTGTACTCAAACCATTGCTGGTAGTCTACAAAATATAAGGCATAGTACTTTTGCAGCATTATTTTTTGAAGGGTACCATCATACTGTATCCCTTCGTTATCAAAATAACCTGCAGGCACCTCTGTTTTTAGCTGCTCCATAGCGGCTGTTACACCGTTATTGTAATGGATTTCGGCATCGCCAATATATCCGCGCTGCGCCAATTCGGCTTTTATAAATTCAACCTCAGCATAGGTTAATATAAAAATCTGCATTGGGTTAGTTACCTGCGCTATATTAAAGGTAGAAGCCTCATAATTAAACTGGCTGTCGGGCCCATCATAAGCGCTTGGTATGCCCACATAGCCAATGTTATTGTTTTGCAAATCTTTAGCCTGGGTAGCAATAACCGGCAAGCGGGGGTCATTCCACGTATTTAAATTATCAACAAAGAATGATGCCATTTTAACGCCCAGCCTGAAATCCTGAGGCCTGTCCCACGGCGACATGTTAGGGGTTACCCCGGTTACCTGTAATATGGCAGACTCTTCTGTACTTTCAAACACCGGGTATACCTCTGGGTTTTGTGCCATCTGTGCCAGTTTTTCAAAAGCGCCCGTTTCCGGCCTGTTAGAAATTCGCAATAACAAACGCATGTGCAACGAATTAGTGAATTTTTGCCATTTCTCTACATCATTGGCAAATAGTATATCGCTGGCATATACCATACTTTCATCATTATACATGGCATTGGCATCTTCCAGGTCTTTAAGCAGGGTTTCATAAATATACTCCTGTGTATCGTACGCCGGGTATATGATACCTTCTTCACCACGTGTAGCCTCCGTCATAGGTACGGGACCAAACAAATCGGTAAGATTACTGTATGCCCATGCATTAAGGGTTAAGGCTACTGCAAGGTAATTTTCGTCTTCAGCTTTTTCTGCCGCAGCGCGCATTTCCCTTATATTGGCCAGCCACCTGTAGTAATTGTTCCAGGATGACTCACCAATAGAATTGCTTACATCATAACGGTGCAAACCACCTGTAACACTGGGATAAGGCAATGATACCTGCATGAGGTCAAACGTTATGCTTGCCGCACGGTTGGCATTATGGCTTGCCAGGTTATATATTACAGGGTTAAGCAATGTGCCGGGGCTGATTTGCGAAATGTTATTAGGGTTTTTGTTTGTTTCCTCAAAATCGCTTGTGCAGGCAAAACCTGTTAGTAACAATACTGCCGCACCAAAAACTTTTATCTTTTTCATGTATAAACTTTATTACAGGTTAAGTTTTAAATTAAATCCGTAAGTAGCCGGCGAAGGCATCTGGCCCATTTCCATACCGGGTACAAGGCTGTTTCCGTTAAGGGCAGCTGTTTCCGGATCGTAAATAGGAAAATCTGATATTATAGCCAGGTTACGGCCATATACGGATAGCTGTGCTGATTGTAATGCCGACCCTTTAAGCCATTTTTTAGGAAGGTTGAAGGCAAGGCTCACTTCGCGTAATTTTATATAAGAAGCATCAAATGAGTTAGACTCTATGTTTGCCCTGCGGTAGTATTTGGCATACCAGGTTGGGGTAGCCACAGATACTGTGTTGGGTGAATAACTGCCGTCGGCATTTTGTACTACACCATCGCCTACTATAACACCTTCTTCCCTGCCCGCATACGTATCGGTTAGTTTACCCTGCTCGGTTAGCTTGTGGTGCGTCATGGAATAGATAATACCTCCGTACTGACCGTCTATAGTTGCGCTTAGGGTAAAATTACCAATGGTAAAGTTGTTGGTTAAGCCTGCTTTCCATTTTGGGCTGGCGTCGCCTATATACTCAATTTTATCCGGATAGGCCGGAATACCGCCATCATAAACAATTTGCCCGTCTGGCGACCTTACAAAACCATACCCGTATATAGCCGTTGTAGTTCCGCCTACTTTGGCCAATATAGTTGCCGTACCTGCTTCTGCAATTACCTGCTGGCCTTCTACGCCATCGGGAAGTTCCATAACCCTGTTCCAGTTTTTGGTCCAGTTGGCAGTAGCACCCCACTTAAATTTATCGTTATCTATAATTTTACCACCTAATAAAAGCTCTACGCCACGGTTACGGATTTTACCGGCGTTTATCCTTGCGTAGTTATAACCCGTACTGTAGTTCATCGGCATGCTGATGATCTGGTTCTCTGTAGTGGTGTTATATACGGTAGCATCAAGGTTTATCCTCTTTTTAAACATGTAAAGCTCTATACCTGTTTCGTATGATGTGGTAATCTCCGGTTTAAGGTTAGGGTTGTACAATGTTGTAGGTAATTGTGCCGAGGCCGGGAACGAACTGTAATTGTATGTCCTCTGCGTATCGTAAGGTTCTGCACCCCAGCCTACACGGGCAAAACTAAACCTGTATTTAAGGTAATCTATGGCTGTGGTATTTTTAAGGTTAAAAATATCTGACAGGATAAAACTCGTATTTACCGAAGGATAGAAATATGAACCGTTTTCTTTTGGTAATGTACTTGACCAGTCATTACGCCCGGTAACATCTACAAAAACCACGTCTTTATAGCCTAAAGTAACCAAACCATATAAACTGTTTACGCTTTCGTTACTGTCATTAGCCTGTACAACCGGTGAGTTTACACCGTTAGTAAGCATATACACATCGGGCACTACAAGGCCTTCTACCGAAGCTTCAATGTTTTTATATTTGGTATCGCGTGCGTTTCCGCCTAATGATGCCGATACGCTGAAGTTTTCTGAAAACTTGGGATTATAACTTAATAAGAAATCCGTATTTACTTCCTGCTTATATACATCCTGCCTTTTGTAAAAACCTGCACGGTAACGATTAATACTATATGGCCTGTGCTGTTCCCTGTTTTGGTTATAGGTATTTAAAGCGGTGCGCAACATAAGGTCCAGGTTATCTGTAATTTTAATGTTGGCTGCCATGTTGCCTACAATCTGATGGCTTTGTAGTGGGTTGGTTGCCTCATACGCTATAAGATATGGGTTGTCTATATACGAACTGAAAGGCTGTATCTGGCTTATGTTTTGCTGGCCGTTGTTCCAGATAGGTTTTAACCAGTTAAGGTCTACGTTGGGGTTCTGGAAAATCATGAAATAAGCAATAGAACCATTGTTGTAGCCTGTAGAAGGCAGGTTATCACTCCACCTGTTGTTATAATTAAAAGAGGTGGTAAGCTTTATCCTTTCAGATATCTGGTAATTGGCATTAATGGCAGCCGTAACCCTTTCAAACCCGGTATTGGGCATAATCCATTCATTTTTCTGGTGGCCTATAGACATACGCATAGAGCCATTATCATTACCCCCCTGTAACGAAACGTTGTTGTTAAGGGTAACGCCTGTTTGCCAAAAATCTTTACGGTTATCGGTATAAGGCCTCCAAAGCTGGCGCTCTTCGCTCTGCCCGCCTATGGCAGGGTCATACTGGTAAAAATACTGTCCGTTAAAAGCAGGCCCCCAGGCACTACTGGTACTGCCGGTATTGGGGCCGTCTTCTGAGGCGCCGTATGAGTAGTAAGGATCTCCGTTTTCATCAAAAGAGCTACCCGCGCCCTGTCCGTATTTATACTGGTAAT
>NZ_JBELPZ010000034.1:0-3237 GCF_046000445.1 Flavobacterium rhizosphaerae
AAAAAAAATCCCCTATCCATAAGGATAGGGGATTTATATAAGAAGGCGATGACATACTCTCCCACAAACTGCAGTACCATCTGCGCAGGCGGGCTTAACTTCTCTGTTCGGGATGGGAAGAGGTGAGCCCCGCCGCAATAATCACCTTAAAAGGTTCATTGCTTTGGGCAATGTGTTTATTGATACCCCCCTGTAAAGGGGCAGGTAACCATAAACCAATATCTTAACATACTGAGATAAAGAAGCAAGTGTTGTTTTTCTTTCAGAAAGCCATCCCCGGCCCCTGGGGGCCGGTGGGTGTATACAATAAGCTTACGGGTTATTAGTACTACTCGGCTATGACATTACTGCCTTTACACCTATAGCCTATCAACGTGGTCATCTTCCACGACCCTTAAAAGAAATCTCATCTTGTGGTGGGTTTCGCGCTTATATGCTTTCAGCGCTTATCCCTTCCGAACGTAGCTACTCTGCGATGCCCCTGGCGGAACAACAGATACACCAGCGGTTCGTCCGACTCGGTCCTCTCGTACTAGAATCAGATCCACTCAAATTTCTAACGCCCGCAGTAGATAGAGACCGAACTGTCTCACGACGTTCTGAACCCAGCTCGCGTGCCACTTTAATGGGCGAACAGCCCAACCCTTGGGACCTTCTCCAGCCCCAGGATGTGACGAGCCGACATCGAGGTGCCAAACCCCCCCGTCGATGTGAGCTCTTGGGGGAGATCAGCCTGTTATCCCCGGCGTACCTTTTATCCTTTGAGCGATGGCCCTTCCATACGGAACCACCGGATCACTATGCTCTACTTTCGTACCTGATCGGCCTGTATGCCTCTCAGTCAAGCTCCCTTATGCCATTGCACTCTACGCACGGTTACCAAGCGTGCTGAGGGAACCTTTAGAAGCCTCCGTTACTCTTTTGGAGGCGACCACCCCAGTCAAACTACCCACCAAGCAATGTCCCGCGCTTTACGCGGTTAGGCTTCAGATAAGCAAAGGGTGGTATTTCAACAATGACTAACCTACGCCTGGCGACGCAGGATCGAAGTCTCCCACCTATCCTACACATCACTTATCCAAAGTCAATACTAAGCTATAGTAAAGGTGCACAGGGTCTTTTCGTCCCACTGCGGGTAATCGGCATCTTCACCGATACTACAATTTCACCGAGCTCATGGCTGAGACAGTGTCCAGATCGTTACACCATTCGTGCAGGTCGGAACTTACCCGACAAGGAATTTCGCTACCTTAGGACCGTTATAGTTACGGCCGCCGTTTACCGGGGCTTCAATTCAATGCTTCTCCGAAGATAACATCTCCTCTTAACCTTCCGGCACCGGGCAGGTGTCAGGCCCTATACGTCATCTTTCGATTTTGCAGAGCCCTGTGTTTTTGATAAACAGTCGCCTGGACCTTTTCACTGCGGCCCACATTGCTGTGGGCGACCTTTTTCCCGAAGTTACAGGTCAATTTTGCCTAATTCCTTAGCCATGAATCTCTCGAGCGCCTTAGAATACTCATCCCAACCACCTGTGTCGGTTTGCGGTACGGGCTGCTTTACTCGCTTTTCTTGGAAGTCGCTTCTCAGGATTATCACCGCAGCCGTAGCTTTAGTGTACTATCGGGGTATTACTACTCCCTTCAACGTGCAATTCCGTCTGCACGCACCTAATATACGCCTCCGTCACTTTTGTTGTAAGCAGGTACAGGAATATTAACCTGTTGGCCATCCACTACCCCTTTCGGGTTCGCGTTAGGACCCGACTAACCCTCAGCTGATTAGCATAGCTGAGGAAACCTTGGTTTTTCGGCGTGCGGGTTTCTCGCCCGCATTATCGTTACTTATGCCTACATTTTCTTTTCTATACGCTCCAGCAATACTCGCATATCACCTTCAACGCACATAGAATGCTCCCCTACCACTTTTATAAAGTCCATAGCTTCGGTAGTATGCTTATGCCCGATTATTATCCATGCTCGTCCGCTCGACTAGTGAGCTGTTACGCACTCTTTAAATGAATGGCTGCTTCCAAGCCAACATCCTAGCTGTCTGGGCAGACAAACCTCGTTTTTTCAACTTAGCATACATTTGGGGACCTTAGCTGATGGTCTGGGTTCTTTCCCTCTCGGACATGGACCTTAGCACCCATGCCCTCACTGCTGGTAAACATTTTATAGCATTCGGAGTTTGTCAGGAATTGGTAGGCGGTGAAGCCCCCGCATCCAATCAGTAGCTCTACCTCTATAAAACTTATGCCAACGCTGCACCTAAATGCATTTCGGGGAGTACGAGCTATTTCCGAGTTTGATTGGCCTTTCACCCCTACCCACAGGTCATCCGAAGACTTTTCAACGTCAACCGGTTCGGTCCTCCACTATGTGTTACCACAGCTTCAACCTGCCCATGGGTAGATCACACGGTTTCGCGTCTACCATTACCGACTAAAACGCCCTGTTCAGACTCGCTTTCGCTACGGATCCGTATCTTAAATACTTATCCTTGCCGGCAACGGTAACTCGTAGGCTCATTATGCAAAAGGCACGCCGTCACCCAACTTGTGGGCTCCGACCGCTTGTAGGCGCATGGTTTCAGGATCTATTTCACTCCGTTATTCACGGTTCTTTTCACCTTTCCCTCACGGTACTGGTTCACTATCGGTCTCTCAGGAGTATTTAGCCTTAGCGGATGGTCCCGCCAGATTCAGACAGGGTTTCTCGTGCCCCGCCCTACTCAGGATACTGCTATCTATTACATTCATTACCCGTACGGGGCTATCACCCTATATCGCTTACCTTTCCAGGTAATTCCGGTTCTGTTTGCATAAAATGTCGCAGTCCTACAACCCCGGATATGCCGTAACATAGCCGGTTTGGGCTCTTCCGCGTTCGCTCGCCACTACTAACGGAATCACTTTTGTTTTCTCTTCCTCCGCCTACTTAGATGTTTCAGTTCAGCGGGTTCGCCCCCTTGCGGGTACTATGCCTTCAACATAGTGGGTTGCCCCATTCGGAAATCTTCGGATATAATCTGTATGTGCCAGTCCCCGAAGCTTATCGCAGCTTATCACGTCCTTCTTCGCCTCTGAGAGCCACAGGCATCCCCCATGCGCCCTTATTTTGCTTATTGTGCTTTTGAGCAATCAGCTGTCAGCTAATAGCTGTCAGCCGAAAGCTGCTTGTGCTTTCTAATTTCTTAAAATTCTACTTTGTTTCTTATCTCAATATGTCAATGAAC
>NZ_JBELPZ010000034.1:3337-5241 GCF_046000445.1 Flavobacterium rhizosphaerae
AATAAAAACCGGAGACCGTAATCTCTAGAAAGGAGGTGTTCCAGCCGCACCTTCCGGTACGGCTACCTTGTTACGACTTAGCCCCAGTTACCAGTTTTACCCTAGGCAGCTCCTTGCGGTCACCGACTTCAGGTACCCCCAGCTTCCATGGCTTGACGGGCGGTGTGTACAAGGCCCGGGAACGTATTCACCGGATCATGGCTGATATCCGATTACTAGCGATTCCAGCTTCATGGAGTCGGGTTGCAGACTCCAATCCGAACTGTGACCGGCTTTATAGATTCGCTCCTGGTCACCCAGTGGCTGCTCTCTGTACCGGCCATTGTAGCACGTGTGTAGCCCAGGACGTAAGGGCCGTGATGATTTGACGTCATCCCCACCTTCCTCGCGGTTTGCACCGGCAGTCTTGTTAGAGTTCCCGACCTGACTCGCTGGCAACTAACAACAGGGGTTGCGCTCGTTATAGGACTTAACCTGACACCTCACGGCACGAGCTGACGACAACCATGCAGCACCTTGTAAAGTGTCCGAAGAAAATTCTGTTTCCAAAACTGTCACTCTACATTTAAGCCCTGGTAAGGTTCCTCGCGTATCATCGAATTAAACCACATGCTCCACCGCTTGTGCGGGCCCCCGTCAATTCCTTTGAGTTTCAAACTTGCGTTCGTACTCCCCAGGTGGGATACTTATCACTTTCGCTTAGCCACTCAGACCGAAATCCGAACAGCTAGTATCCATCGTTTACGGCGTGGACTACCAGGGTATCTAATCCTGTTCGCTCCCCACGCTTTCGTCCATCAGCGTCAATCATTTGTTAGTAACCTGCCTTCGCAATCGGTATTCCATGTAATATCTAAGCATTTCACCGCTACACTACATATTCTAGTTACTTCACAAACATTCAAGCATTACAGTATCAATGGCAGTGCGACAGTTGAGCTGCCGGATTTCACCACTGACTTATAATGCCGCCTACGGACCCTTTAAACCCAATGATTCCGGATAACGCTTGGATCCTCCGTATTACCGCGGCTGCTGGCACGGAGTTAGCCGATCCTTATTCTTACGGTACCGTCAAGCCTCTTCACGAAGAGGTGTTTCTTCCCGTACAAAAGCAGTTTACACACCATAGATGCGTCATCCTGCACGCGGCATGGCTGGTTCAGGCTCTCGCCCATTGACCAATATTCCTCACTGCTGCCTCCCGTAGGAGTCTGGTCCGTGTCTCAGTACCAGTGTGGGGGATCTCCCTCTCAGGACCCCTACCCATCATAGCCTTGGTATGCCGTTACCATACCAACTAGCTAATGGGACGCATGCTCATCTTGTACCGTTGGAACTTTAATAATAATGTGATGCCACATCAAAATACCATGGGGTATTAATCCAAATTTCTCTGGGCTATCCCCCTGTACAAGGCAGATTGCATACGCGTTACGCACCCGTGCGCCGGTCTCAGAGCCCGAAAGCTCCTACCCCTCGACTTGCATGTGTTAGGCCTGCCGCTAGCGTTCATCCTGAGCCAGGATCAAACTCTTCATCGTATATTTTTAATATTGTATACGGTATTCTCTCCAGGTCTCTTACCCGATAAAATATCAAGTACGCTTACTCTCTCTTATATGCTGTCAATCCAATATGTCTATGAACGTGTCTTCTCTTTATTTTCGCTTAAGAACTTTCGTTCTCAAAGCGGCTGCAAAAGTACAACTCTTTTTTAATCTCGCAAGGGTTTTTTTTAAAAAATATTTTTTTTTATTTTTAACCCGGTAAAAGAATGTTTCCTGCAACCCCTGCTCCGTAAAACAGGACGGCAAAGATACTACTCTTTTCCTTTACAAAGCAAGCTTTTTGAAAAGTATTTTTTTTTAATACCCTTACTCAAAACTAACCCCGTAATCCCT
>NZ_JBELPZ010000035.1:0-2903 GCF_046000445.1 Flavobacterium rhizosphaerae
TCGCCTGCGTTTTTGTGCAGCAGCTTTTGCCTTTTGTTTTGGGGCAGCCGTAACTGCCCCGCTATTATCTTTTGCATAATCCATAACGTTAGGTTTTATTATCCTTTCGTACCCATAGTGGTTTCAAAACGGTACTGTACGGTATCGTTTGTAATTTCAGGTCCGACTGTCTTGGCAGTCGTTAGTGTCGGGTAGGTATTCGCATAGAAATGCATCACGGCTTCTACGCTCCATTTCGGGTCGGGGTCGGTCAGGGTAAATTCATTGCCCTTGTCCTTCATCAGGAACACCCTCGGCAGTAGTGTGGTCTGTAGCATCTTGCTCGGTTTTAGGTTCAACGTTTAGTACTTCTGTGGCAGGCTGCCCTGCTGCGAACAAGTCGGGGCTGAATTGAGCCGACAGGCTTGCCCTGCGGTTGCGTATTTCCTCGGCTTTGTCGGGGAACTCGGAAGCCTGCGGCACTTTTACCCAAGCATCCTTAAACTTGCCTGCTTGTTCGAGTTTGTCGACTTCCGCCATAATGCCCCTGTATTTCATTGCTTTGATTTCCTCGGGCGTGGCGGGCTTGTCTGATTTTGCAGCTTTGTCCGCTTTTTCGGTTTTCTTCTTCTCCATCGCTGCATTTTTTTTGGCGGTTTCCTGCCCTTTCAGGTAGGCTTCCATATTCACGAGCAGTTTAGAACTTTCGGCAACAGGTGTGGCAATGGCATCAAAGAAGCCCTCACATAATTCCTTTGCGCTGCCCTTAAGTATCAGGGGTGGTATATGGTTTTTGGCAGCATCCCCGCAGCCGTCATTTTGCAGCAATACGGAGGTGGTCAGTTGTTCCCCGTCCTTTCTGACGGTAATGTTCAGGCAGCCCTCAAAGGGAATCGCTGCGATATGGGCAAAAAAATTCGTTACTGGCATGGCATTTATCTTTTTGGTTTACGTTTCGGTTCGGGGTTACTTTCTATTACACGCCTAATCAGGTTCAGGGCGGTTGCGGTGTCAAAGGCATCGGCTGCGGTCATTGCCACATGGTCAAGCCTTTCCATAATCGGCAGTACTTTTTTAAGGGTTGTTACTGCCTTGCGTTCTGTGGTTTGTGCTAATACGCTCATAACTTAAAATTTTATGCTGCACCGCTTAGCGGTGCAGCGGTTAATATTAGTTAAATTGCAGGGCAGCTGCCCCGCCTTTGTCAAAATCCCCGCACAGGTCAAAGGCTTTCTGCCCCCGTGCCTGCGCTGTACCGCCCAAACAGATGCTTTTGAGTTTGTCCTCGCCCGTTTTGAAGCTGCGCACATTTTGGTAATAGCCCGTCACGGCATTGTAGGCGCCAAACAAAGTGCCTTTGGTGGTAGCCATCGTTTGAGTATCGTCTGCCATAGCATACTCAAAGGCAGCATCACAGGCATTTTTGTACATGCTCGAAAGTTCCTCGGTAGCCCCGTTCTTTAAGAGGTTGTAGGTTTCTTTATTAGGGCATAGTGCCAACTGTATGAGTTGTTTTACCTGTTTATCGGCAATGCGCACGTTTGCCCATTGGTTAAAAATGCCCTCTAACTGCAACGACAGGGTATCGGCAACGCCCATCACTTTGTGCGCCTGTTCCAAACGTTCCTTAGCCCCTGCGGTATGGCGTATGCGTACTACATTGGTTGCATTGCGCAGCGCAGCGTTCAGGGTGTTTTGGCATACGATGCGCACGGGCGTAAATGCTGCCGTAATGCTTCCGCTGCCATCGTGGGAGGTGGTCAGGAAAATATACTTTTGGGTTACATCGTCCCCGTTGCCCACACGGATGTAGCCGGGCAGCTTAGCGGTAATAAAAACGCGTTCCCCGTTGCCGAGTGCGCCTGCGGTCTCATACAGTATGCCCTCGCCACCGTCTACAATGGCATCGAAGAAAGCAAACGCATCACTATTTTGCACGATTTGGTAGTCTTTGCCTACCACGCCAAACACGGCTTTGGTGTCGGTGCGCATTGTGGCGAACTGGTCAGGTACGGGGTAGGTGTCGAAATCACCTGCGCCCCTTGCGAAAATCGGGGCTTTGGTTACTTCGTAGTCCAAGCCTGCAAAGGCTATTGCTTCACGGCTTGTAGGGTAGTTTTCCACTATCTGCCCAAGCCCATGCCATGCGGGCTGCTTTACACTCATAAAGGCATGTTGCCCTGTTGCTTCATTGAAATTTATATTATGTGCCATGATGTTACAATTCAAAGGTTAAACGGTTTTAGAATGGGAGGTCATCGTCAGGGGCTGTACCATTAGGTACTACTTCGGCTTCGTACACGGGTGCTGCGTTTGCTGCGGTCTGGTTTAAAGGCTGTGTCTGTTTTTCAGTTTGTGGCTGTCCTGCCTGCGTTTCAGCTTTGTTGCTGCCCCCATGCAGTTTAATGTCGGTGGTGTTGAAGTTCAGCCCCGCTTTAGGCTGCCCATCGTTGCCCATCCACGCACGGGCAGATACACGCCCTGCAAGTTCTACAAGGCTGCCCTTAGTCAGGTACTGCGCTATGCCTGTCGAAAACCAGTAGGCACAGTCGAAAAATTCCGTTTGGGTTACACGCTCCCCGTTTTTCGCTTTGTAGTCGTGGTTCACGGCTACCGAAAAACTCACTACACTTTTGTTGTTTGACAGGCTGCGCACCTGCGCATCCCTTGTCACTCTTCCGATAATTGTCATAATCGTTGTTGTTTAAATGATACAATCGTTTTTGTATCTTCTGCCAGTCCTCCCATCTGTTACAGTCCTGCATCGCTTGCGCTCCGCATAACTTTTTCCCAAAAGAAAACCGGAAAAAGAAAGCAGGTAAACAGTGCGGGTAAAGCGGGAAAACAAAAGGAAACGGAATAAGTCCCAGGGGTGGGTTTGTGAGTGGGCGAGCAAAGCCATTATGCCGTAGTCTTTTGCTTTT
>NZ_JBELPZ010000036.1:0-2368 GCF_046000445.1 Flavobacterium rhizosphaerae
TGGGGCCTTCGGGCAGCGGCAAGTCGTTTTTTACCAACCACATGGTACGCCAGTATTACGAACAGGGCGCCCATGTACTTTTGGTGGATACCGGTAACAGCTATCAGGGTTTGTGCGAGCTCATCCATGGAAAGACTAAGGGAAATGATGGAGTGTACTTCACTTATACCGAGGACAACCCGATTGCTTTCAACCCCTTCTACACGGATGATGGTGTATACGACATCGAAAAACGAGAGAGTATCAAAACGCTCATCCTAACCCTTTGGAAGCGCGATGATGAACCACCCACCAGGGCGGAAGAAGTTGCATTGTCCAACGCAGTAAGTGGGTATATTGAACAAATTAAAGCGGGTGCGCAGCCTTCCTTTAATGGCTTTTATGAATACGTTCAGGGCGACTATACAAAAGTGCTAGAGGAAAAGAAAGTCCGGGAAAAGGATTTTGACCTGGCAAATTTCCTGAACGTGCTGGAGCCGTATTACAAAGGCGGTGAATATGATTACCTGCTGAATTCGGACAAACAACTGGACCTTTTATCCAAGCGCTTTATTGTGTTCGAGATCGATGCCATCAAGGATCACAAAATCCTATTCCCGATTGTGACGATTATCATTATGGAGGTGTTCATCAACAAAATGCGCAGGCTGAAAGGGCAACGCAAACTCATACTTATTGAGGAGGCCTGGAAGGCGATCGCCAAAGAAGGTATGGCCGAGTACATCAAATACCTCTTCAAGACGGTGCGTAAGTTTTTCGGGGAAGCCATTGTGGTTACCCAGGAAGTCGATGATATCATTCAGTCGCCGATTGTCAAGGAAAGCATTATCAACAATTCCGATTGTAAGATACTGCTCGACCAGCGCAAGTACATGAACAAGTTTGACGACATCCAGGCTATGTTAGGGCTAACCGATAAGGAAAAGGCACAGGTGCTTTCCATCAATATGAACAACGACCCTTCACGATTGTACAAGGAAGTATGGATCGGATTGGGCGGCACACACTCTGCAGTCTATGCTACTGAGGTAAGCTTGGAAGAATACCTGACGTACACCACGGAAGAAAGCGAAAAGATGGAAGTGATGGAACTGGCCAAAGCATTGGACGGTAACGTGGAGCTCGCCATACGGCGTATCGCGGCACAGCGTCGCGAAAGTGAACAGTAAGTAATAACGATAAAATCCAAAACGATGAAAAGAATGATGTATTTGGTGTGGATGACTATTTTACTAGTTGCCGCACCGATGAGGGCACAATGGGTAGTCAGTGACCCGACCAACCTGGCACAAGGGATTGTCAATACGGTCAACCAGATTGCTGAGACCTCGGCAACGGCGACCAATACACTGGACAGTTTTAATAAGATTAAGGATGTCTACAACCAGGGCAAAGAATATTACGATGCCCTGAAAGCGGTCAACAACTTAGTACAGGATGCCCGCAGGGTACAGCAGACCGTACTGCTGGTCGGGGATATTTCCGATATGTATGTAACGAGTTTCGGCCTGATGCTGAACGATCCGAACTTTACGGCACAGGAACTGAATGCCATTTCGTTTGGCTACAGCAAGCTGTTGAATGAGACGGCAGGGCTATTGGATGACCTAAGCCAGATCATCAATGTGACTTCTATGTCCCTGAGTGATAAGGAGCGCATGGATATTATTGAGCGCGTGTACAAAGAAGTGCTGCATTATTACAACCTGGTGCGCTATTATACCAAGAAGAATATTTCGGTAAGTATCGTCAGGGCCAAAAAACGGAACGATACCCAACGAGTACTGGAACTCTACGGCAGTGCCAACCAAAAATACTGGTAAATGATCGCGCTTGATATTGAATTTGACAACCTGCACGAGGTGCTGCGCTCGCTCTATGACGAGATGCTGCCGCTCTCTGCAGAGATGGCGGCTGTGGCTAAGGGGCTTGCCGGGCTTGGGGCACTGTTTTATGTCGCCCTGAATGTCTGGCGGGCACTCAGCCGCGCCGAACCCATTGACCTGTTTCCGTTACTGCGCCCTTTTGCCATTGGTTTGTGCATCATGTTTTTTCCCACGATGGTGCTGGGCACCCTGAATGCCGTACTCAGCCCGATTGTGACCGGAACACACAGCATACTGGAGGGACAGGTACTGGACCTTAATGCCTTGCAGGCACAGAAAGACCAACTGGAACACGAAGCGATGCTGCGCAACCCGGAGACGGCCTACCTGGTATCGGACGAGGAATTCGACAGGCAACTGGACGAACTGGGCTGGTCACCCTCCGACCTGGCCACGATGTCGGGTATGTACCTGGAACGCGGCATGTACCAACTGGAGCAGGATATTAAAAATGCCTTCCGGGAACTGTTGGAAATCCTGTT
>NZ_JBELPZ010000037.1:0-1619 GCF_046000445.1 Flavobacterium rhizosphaerae
AGGTACGGGATGGGCAGGGCTGCCGTAGGGTCGCCTGCCTGGGCTTCGCCCGGGGTGGCATAAAAGCTTACATTATAGCCCGCCTGGCTGTTGGTTACCTCATCTTCAAGGCTGGAAAGGTCAAACTCGCCCTGCCCGGAGGCTTCTTCACACGCATAGAAATCATCCATAGCGGTGTTGATTACCGGAAGCGGGTTAACGATAAGCTCAAAAGAAGCGGTGCTTACGCAACCATACTGGCTTTCTACCCGTACCCATACCGTAGCGGTACCGCTCTGGTAGGCTGACGGGTTGGCTATAGGCTGGGTGCCGGCCTGGGCTTCGCCCTGGCTGGTGTAGTAGCTTACTGTATCGGTAGGCTCTGAGGTAGCCTCGCCGTCTTTGGTGGTCAGGTCAAACACTTCAACACCATCAGGGGAGTTGTTATCGTCGCACAGCACATAATCGGTAATTGCGGGGATTACAGGCCTTGGGTGTACTATAAGGTCAACGGTCTCTATGGTATAACACTCGGTAGTGCTGCCGGCTACCACAACCCTGATGTATACCGGGGACACTACGTTTACATAGGCCGTAGGGTCCGGTATGGCATTGGCATTGTCGCCATCCTGGGCATCGGCCAGGGTTTCATAATAGGTTATGGTGTAGCCGGGCTGGTTTTGTGTTACCTCTGCACCGGCGGGGGTAAGGTCAAAAGCGGTAAAGCCGTCGGCATTGTCATCACAGGCTTCAAGGGCGGTGGCGGCGGCCAAAACAGGGGCAGGTACTACCTCCAGCTCCAGCGGGGTTACGGTCCAGCACCCGGTGGCATCATCCACCACCAACGCATAGACTATAGCATCAGCCGACTGGTACGGGCTGGGAAGCGATACAGCAGGGTCTGCGCCCTGGGCATCGGCCTCTGTAGCATAGTAGCTTACCGTATAGCCTGAAGCGCCATCGGTTACCGTGGCATCATAATCCGACAACATAAAGCTGCCTTCGCCGGGGGCTACTTCACACGACTGGAACGGGGCCATAGATGCGTTGGTAACCGGTACCGGGTTTACGATAAGTTCTATCGGGGCGGTGCTCACACAGCCGTACTGGCTCTCTACACGTACCCATACCGTAGCCGTAGGGCTCTGGTAGGCATCCGCGGCAGCTATGGGGGCGGTACCCGACTGGGCATCGGCCTCACTGGTATAATAGCTTACCGTATCGGTAGGCTCTGAGGTGGCCTCTGCGTTTTTGGTGGTCAGGTCAAAAATGGCCTCGCCGTCGTTAGTAAGGTAGCTGTCGCACACCACATAATCCGTGATCGCTGGGATAACCGGAAGCGGGTGTACTATCAAGTCAACTGTTTCTATCGAATAGCAGTCGTTGGTGCTGCCTTCTTCCACTACACGGATGTAAATGGTTTGTGCGTCGGCCACCGTAGTAGTATATGCAGCTGGGGTAGCTATGGCTGTGGCGCTGTCGCCATCCTCGGCCTGCGTTAGATCTTCATAATAGGTAATGGTATAGCCTGCCTGGTTCTGAGTTACCTCAGACCCCGAAGGCGTCAGGTCAAACTCCGCCAAACCGTCCGTGTCATCGTCGCAAACCTCTAAAGCCGTAGAAGGTACTAAAACAGGGGC
>NZ_JBELPZ010000038.1:0-1534 GCF_046000445.1 Flavobacterium rhizosphaerae
ACCTGGAATTTGGTTCAGAGGTGTCGCACTACTTCTTAACGGGAGGTTATGTATTCCAGCTTAGCGACAATGTAAAGCTTAAGCCTTCGTTTATGCTAAAGTCAGCCTTTGGTGTTGACCCATCGTTAGACGGCTCACTAAACGCCCTGTTTTTTGAGAAGTTTGAGATAGGTGCTACTTACAGGCTTGATGACAGCTTTGGCGGTATGGTAAACTATGCCATTACCCCTAATTTACGTATAGGGTATGCCTATGACCACATCATCAGCGATCTGAATGTTACCACCCCGTCTTCACACGAGGTGATGCTGCTCTTTGACCTGAACTTCCCGAAGAAAGTATCCCGTTCACCACGTTATTTCTAACCTATAAAGCGACATAATAAAATGAAGAAATTATATATTACCCTATGTTTTATGCTCGCCGGTATGGCAGTAACGGCCCAGGATAAGAGCACGGCGGAAGCCGATAAGCTGTATGCCCGTTTTGAGTATGTTGATGCTGCTAAGGCCTACCAGGATGTAAAAGATAAAACCCCTTATGTATATAAAATGCTTGGGGACAGCTATTATAATGTGTTTAACAGCAAAGAGGCGGTAAAATGGTATGCCGAGGCAACCAAAACCCCCCAGGATGCCGAGACGTACTACCGCTATGCGCAGATGCTGAAGGCCGAAGGCCGTTATGCGGATGCCAATGCGCAGATGCGCAAATTTGCCCAGATGGCCCCGTCAGACCAGCGTGCCGTTACTTTTATGAAAGACCCGGACTACCTGCCTAAGCTAAAAAATCAGGCCAAACTGTTTGATGAGAAAGTACTGGACATCAACGATAAGAAATACGGTTCATTTGGCCCTGTGCTTACCAATGACAACACATTTTACTTTACCAGCTCCCGCAATGAGGCCCGCAGGACCTATGGAGCGAACGAAGAGCCATACCTTGATATTTACCAGGCTACCTATAATGCCGATGGCAGCTTTAGCGAGCCGGTGCCGTTAGCCTCAGTAAACAGCAAGTGGCATGACGGCCCTGTGGCCGTAACGGCAGATGGCAACACCATGTATTTTTCCAGTGAGAGCTTTAAAGAGCGTAAGGAATATGAAGTGGATAAGGAGAACTACCTTAAAGTAGGGCAGGTGTTCCTGTTCAGGGCTACCAGACAAAATGGTGAGTGGGGCGATATACAGCCAGTGCCGTTTAACGATAAGCGCTGGTCTACAGGCAACCCATCGATCAGTAAAGACGGCAAGACGCTTTACTTTGCCTCAGACCGTGAAGGCTCTATGGGAGGCAGTACGGATATCTGGAAAGTGGAGGTAACAGGCAACAACACCTATGGTGAGCCGGTGAACCTTGGCCCTAAGGTAAACACCGAAGGCAAGGACAACTACCCTTTTATAACCGACGACAACAAACTGTATTTTTCATCTACCGGCCGCCCGGGTTTTGGTTCGTATGACATTTATGTTATCGACCTTGCCAAAGGCACTGCTGCAGAGGCTAAAAACGTAGGCCTTCCGGTAAACTCAGG
>NZ_JBELPZ010000039.1:0-1474 GCF_046000445.1 Flavobacterium rhizosphaerae
TTAAGGCGTATATCTTTCAAAAAGACAAAATTATCCCTGTTATGATGTCCTAAGAGCGCATTTTTTCAGGTTATGTGCCATAGCAAGCAATGCCGTTTCTACTTCGGCCTTGGCTTTGCCACGCAGGTTGTACCTGCGGAAGCCTTTATTGTTTTTTATCTGTGCAAAGACTGTTTCTACGTCGTGGCATCTTCGCTTTCGGAGTTCTTTTCCTCTGTCAGTTATAAGCAGGTTATAAGCTTTTGTTCGTAACTGCGCCACTTCAGGGCTGGATAATGAAGTGCTGGGCACACCGGTTTTAGTGTCTTTGTCGAAGTAATTATATTTCACATAGGCCTGAAGGCCTTCATTTTCAAGCAAGGTATAATTCTCTTGTGAGCCATAGCCTGCATCTGCCACAAGCTCTTCGGGAAGTTTTTGGTATAGTTCTTTAAAAGTCTTTATGTGTTCCGGCAGTGTCCTTGTATCATTGGGGTTGGGATGTAGTGAGTAATGTACGATAAACTGATTGTGGGTGCTTATCTGTAGGTTATACCCAGGCTTGAGCTGCCCGTTCTTCATGTGGTCTTCTTTCATCCGCATAAAGGTAGCATCGGTATCGGTCTTGCAAAAACTATTGCGGTTGCCCATGATCTGCTGTTGTCCGGCATATTTCTCAAGGTTTGCAGGCCAGTTCTTACGGGCATAGTTAAGCTTCTGACGTATTTTAGGGCATATCTTTTTACCTTTAAGGGCAGTATCTATCTTCTCAATAGTCTTTTCAACGGCATCCCTGTCAATAGCCTTAAATTCAACTTCTGTCTTATCCTCAGATTCAGCAGCAGCAACTTCCTGAGTATATCGCCACAAATCCTGCAACTGTTCCTCTATACGCTTTTTATTCCTTTCAATAGACCTGCCCCATACAAAGGTGTACCGGTTGGCATTGGCCTCTATCTTGGTGCCATCGGTAAAAACGGTTTTAAGGCTCACATGCCCCTGGGATTCTAAAAGCAGGACAACCTGGGTAAAAATGCTTTGTATCTCATCTTTAAGTCGCTCGCTCCTAAAGCGGTTTATCGTGTTGTGGTCGGGGCGGCTCATCCCGCTTAACCACATAAAATGGATATTCTGCTTCAAGGCTTCTTCAAGCCTACGGCTTGAAAAAATATTGCACAAATAACCATAAACCAACACTTTAAGAAGCATACGGGGATGGTAGCTGGAAGTGCCTCCTGGCTTGTAGTTTTTGATGAGACATTGCAGGTCAAGACCGTCAATCACATCGGAAACGGTCCTTACAGGATGATTCTCTTCTATCAGCTCCTCCAAACTTGGAGGGAGTAGAAAATTTTGCTTGGGATTGTAATCTTTAAAGACTACTTTTGATTTATTATACACACCGCAAGTTAACAAACTTGCAGAATAAAGGGAACCCGCGGGCTCCCTTATTTGTTTAAAAAAAATAGGGCTGACTCACTTTTGAGACAGCCCC
>NZ_JBELPZ010000003.1:0-2303 GCF_046000445.1 Flavobacterium rhizosphaerae
CTTTTCCTTTACAAAGCAAGCTTTTTGAAAAGTATTTTTTTTTAATACCCTTACTCAAAACTAACCCCGTAATCCCTCTCGCAATATGTAAAGAACGCTGCTCTAATGCGGGTGCAAAAGTAGCACCCTTTTCCGCTTTTCCAAACTTTTTAAAAGCTTTTTTTTAAAGATTTTTTTAAGTTTTATTTAAGACTCTGATAACATGCAAGATGTAAGAAATATAATTTTGGCTAATCGTTGTTTATAGTTTACTAAAGTCTTCTACACACTTTTTAGCATAAGCTTTAGTAATGGTTAAAGCCCGTTTTTTAGCTTCGTTGTCTTTTTCAAGGTTATACTTTTTTAAAAAAGTAGTGGCTACGTTTTCAAATTCTTTCTGAAGGTCGTTAATAAATACTTCAAGTTTAGATCCTCCAGCAGAAATATAAATATCGCTATTGAATTTTCTATAAAATTCCTGGTGAACCTCATCACATGCAATACCTAATTTTTCTTCTAACTCTTTATAATTAAAACTCATATATGTATTACCTAAATATCCTTTATTAATTTTAAATATTCAGGCCGCAATATATACTGCAGAATACAGAAGCTTCTTACAAAATTCAACTTAAAATTAATAAAATTATACTCTTAATAACGACCCTTCTATTCTTTTACCTTTCCATAGTCAAAAAGGCACTTCTTAGCATATGATTTGGCAATTGTTTTAACCCTGCGTATGGCTTCCTGGTCTGATTCTAATTTGTTATCCTGAATAAAAAAAGCCTCAATATGTTTAAATTCTTCCTGAATTAATTTAAAAAAAGTTTCTAACTTACCTGGGCCCGCAGCCTTATAGTCTGCCCTGTATTTTTCAGACAGATTTTTTATTACATCCTGGCAAGCACAATCAAAATCATTTTCAATCTTTGTATAGTCCGGACTCATTATATATATGTTAAAATGTCAAACCTTTAAAGGTAATAATCAATTGTAAAATCGTAAAGCAACTTTTAATAGCCCATTAACTTATTTGAGGATGAATTATAGGCTTAGAATTCACGACTTATAAGAATTGTGCATCCTGGTTAGTTTTATTAATAATTTATTGTGGTTGGTTAAACTGTGAATCTTTTAGCATACACTTTTTTATCAAGGTATATAACATCATTTTTATTAATATATACCATCATATATGCAGAAGGTTTATTCTTGCGTGTTACAAACTGATAATCCCTCATCTCTGTTCCAAAAATCAACAATCCAATATCATTATAAAGTAATAGTTTTTAATTGCTTAAAAACTTTACTATCCTGATTAAACCTTATGCAAATATATACTAAAAATTTTATTAGCAAATAACATTATATACGACGGTTGCAGCTGAAAAAGAACGGATAAAATAGTATTTGAAATTAATGGTTTCAGATAAAAACTGAAGGTGCAACTTTATTTATATGAAATTATGCGGGAACTGGCCTATGAATTTAGCGAAGTTGTTAAAGAAGATTTAATGAAATTGGAAGACTGAAATATTGCAGTATCTTTGCCGCCTAATACTTTAAGTATTAATAATTGGTTGGTTGGTAAAATGCCCCTCTTTTATGGAGGGGCATTTTTTTATACTATTAAAATCAATATTATAATTGACAATTTGTAAACACCCACTCTTCTGGTACCGTTGCCTTTCCATTTCTCCAATATTCAGGATGGAGTGTCTGAAAATAATTAGCACAATCTAAATCATCAAAGTAGGCATGTTCATTGTCAGTATCATCATAAATGTCGTTGTAATCTGTCAGACGGTACGCATTAACTAGAGCATCCTCTTCTGATAATTGTACATTTTTTTCAATGTTTACACCAAACACCGATGCAACAGCGAAAACAGATAATGAAATTAAAATTTTCATAATAGTTGGTTTTAAAATTATTACCCCAATTTATGAAATAATCTGCTTAGAATAAAACGATTAACTTTTTGTTAGTTTTTTTTTAACACTATTATGATGGGCATGCATTTATTAAATATATGTATTTATTTAGAGATTGAAAAACTTATATATTGATTGCGAAAAATTCTTAGCATTACTCTTTTTATTTAGTAGTTTACAACATTATAATTTTGATTCAAGAGAAATGAATAATAAATACCTACTAATTGATTGCTCAGGCAAACTGTAGAGCGTATGGCAATATCTCTGCGATTGATAGTAAAGAGTGGTTTAAAAACAATATAGATTGGAATAGATTGGAATAGATTGGAATAGATTGGAATAGATTGGAATAGATTGGAATAGATTGGAATAGATTGGAATAG
>NZ_JBELPZ010000003.1:2313-247820 GCF_046000445.1 Flavobacterium rhizosphaerae
GGAATAGATTGGAATAGATTGGAATAGATTGGAATAGATTGGAATAGATTGGAATAGATTGGAATAGATTGGAATAGATTGGAATAGTTTGCAAAACATCTCTAACTTAAATTCAACAGCAGCCTTTCATTCTGCAAGGTTTTTATAGATATTGAGGTTCGGGAAGCCTTGAGGATTCTAAGCTTGGGTCAAAAAAAAAAACAATACTCAACATACAGTATTTCTAAAGAAAAGCTTTGAGGTAGTAGTCTTCAATTTTTCAGTTCCCCAAAATTTCATTCGGGAAATACCTATTAAAAGTTTTAATCATAACAGTAATTTACATTGCCGGTCAAAAAAACTACATGTTTTGAAAAGTAAATAAAAAAAGCCTAAATGCTCACAGGGAGTGAGATTTAGGCTTTTGGGGTGAATGATGGGTCTCGAACCCACGACCTTCGGAACCACAATCCGACGCTCTAACCAACTGAGCTACAATCACCATTTTATTTTGCGAGTGCAAATATATGCGTGTTTAGTGTTTTATCCAAATATTTTTGTTGTTTTTTACAACAGATCTTCTAATGCATTAACAGCCAATAGCCTTTCTGTAGTAAATCCTTCTGCATATTCGCTATTTATAAGTCTGCCAAGGTCTGCTGCGCGGTATAAAATACTGTCTTTAAAATTTTTTGTAGCAATGGGTGTAACCGGTTCTTTACTGTCCGGATCATAAAACTGGGATTTATATGCCATTATTGATGACACTTTTATATCCATAAATCCCGTTACATCTACCACAAAATCGGGTGTAAGATTCTTCCATTGTATATAATGGTATACTGATCTAGGTCTCCAGGGTTGCTGCGGCATATTGTCCGATTCGGTTTCAATACGGCGGAGGCCGGAGAGAAAACACCCATCTGAAACCAGTTTACTACCTTTACCGTGGTCTATATGACGGTCTTCTACTGCATTGGCAATTACAATATCAGGCTGGTACTGCCTTACCTTTTTTATAATTTCCAGCTGGTGTGCTTCATCATTGATAAAAAAGCCATCGCGAAAGCGCATATTTTCCCGCAGGGTAACTCCCAGAATTTCACCTGCCCGGGCAGCTTCTTTATCCCTTATTTCAGCAGAGCCGCGTGTACCAAGTTCGCCCCGGGTGAGGTCTATAATTCCCACTTTTTTGCCTAAAGAGATTTCTTTTGCTATGGTGGCGCCACAACTAAGTTCTACATCATCAGGATGCGCGCCAAATACTAATATATCAAGTTTCATTTTATGTTTTGTTTCTGAGAGGCAAAGGTACAAAGTTTTGAAGTAACAAATCGGCAAAAGCAAAGGAGAACCTGGGTAAGGCCTGCTTTGGAATTGGACAGATGAGTTGCCTACAACACCCGGCGCATGGTCATACTTTTGTTTACAGTTTCAAAAAATTCCTTTTCCGGGTCGCTGTCTTTCGTAATGCCGCAACCAATAAAAAGTTGTGCCCTGCCCTCCCACAGCTTCATGCTGCGTAAGTTTACAAATAGATCTGTAGTGGGGTGACCGGTTTTAAAGTCATGGTTTAGCTCGCCCAAAAATCCACTATAGTATTCACGGTTATACCCTTCATTATGAACGATAAAATCCCGGGCTTCATATTTGGGTAAACCACAAACTGCGGGCGTGGGATGCAAAGCCATTATTATATTTTGCAATGTAGTATTGCCAAATGAAGCAGAAATATCAGTTTTTAAATGCACAATGTTGCCTGCCCGAAATGTATAAGGGGCTGAAATATTACTATTTCTGGTGACATTCTTAAGGATACTTACTATATAATCGGTTACAAACTGCTGCTCCTGCTTTTCTTTTTCTCCCCAAACCGCTTCTTTTTCAGCATCATACACTTGTGTACCGGCAAGAGCTACTGTTTTTAGCGTATCACCTTCAGTTTGTAAAAGCTGTTCAGGTGTTGCCCCCATCCACAATCCTGTTGAAGGGCTATAAAAACAATATCGGAAAGCATTGGGATAAAGTTGCAGCAGTGTGCTGAATATTTCGGTAATACTTTTCCTGGCTTCTACAAATTCAGTTCTTGACGTTACCAGTTTTTGAAAATTATCTTTTTTTATTTCTGCAACACTTTTTATAACCAGTGCTTCAAAATCTGCTTTGGCATTTTCGTTCACAGGGGGCAAACCCAAGTGTGAAATACCTACCGTTTTTACCTCTAAATCGTTCACATGAACCTGTGAATTTTTGTACGGAATGTGAACGATTTTACCATTTTGGAAAGGCGCAAACACAAAACCCGCCTCGCTAAAATCTTTTACTGTATTTTCTGAATCATCATCCTGAAAAACACCTATAAGGGTTGTGCTGCCCGGCTTTGCATATACTGCAAACGGTTTTTGGGATTTTAATTGTTCACTGAGTTTAGAGAGAATATCAGCCATTACTATATGGAGTGATGTTTTGGTTTATATGGAACCGCGCTTTTTATTGGGCAACACCATATTGGTAAGTTTACAAAGAGAGATAAGCCTGCCCTGCTCATCGGTTATGCGTATTTCCCATAAATGCAGGCTGCGGCCCTGGTGTATTATGCGGGCTGTACCCGTTACAATACCCTCGCGTTTGCTGCGCAGGTGGTTGGCAGATATTTCTATTCCGCGCACCTCATACAATTGGGGGTTAACAAATAATAATGATGCGGCACTGCCCACACTTTCTGCCAGTGCTACGGTAGCGCCGCCATGCAGTAAGCCCATAGGCTGGTGTACACGCTGGTTAACCGGCATTTGGGCTTCTAAAAAACCTTCGCCTGCATCGGTAAACACTATCTCTAACGTATCCATTAGGGTATTACGGCAAAAAGCATTGCACATTTTTAGGGCTTCTTCTTTATCAAAAGGCATAAAAAAAATTTTAGTAAAGGTACAAAATATGGCGGTAATCCAGATTTAATGCATTGCTGTTTGTATTGTAATAAACTAAAAAACGCTTAGCGGCGTTTAGATGGATAATGCTTTTTCATGTTTCAAAAATTTATATCTACTTTTACCAAAAATTGAACTATAACATGCGCCATCTCCTTTTATTTATATGTATTGGTTTTGTTTTATCATTAACTTCCTGCCGGGAAGACTTTGAGTTTGAAACCAGCCAGGAAAATCTTAGCTTTTCAAGGGATACCGTATACCTTGATACTGTTTTTAGTAATATAGGTTCCAGCACATATACACTTAAAGTATACAATAACAGTAATAAAGACATTAAAATACCCAGCATAAAACTGGCACAGGGCGAAACCTCAAAATACCGCATGATGATTGATGGCGATGGCATGGGTAGTGGCAGCGTTGCCGGAAAAATATTTAATAATGTAGAGCTGCTGGCTAAAGACAGCATGTTTATTTTTATTGAAACTACTATTGATTATAGTGAATATGCCAATAACGAAACTACCTTTTTATATACCGATAAAATTGAATTTGACAGTGGTACCAATTACCAGACTGTAGAACTGGTTACTTTGGTTCAGGATGCTATATTCCTTTATCCGCAGCGTAATGAAGAGGGGCTATATGAGGCTATAAGCATAAGCGAAGATGATGACACACTGATATATGGTTTTAACCTGGAACATGATGACCACAATGACGAATATGTATGGACAAACACCAAACCTTATGTTGTATATGGCTTTGCCGCTGTACCACCGGGGGAAACACTTACCGTTCAGCCCGGGGCACATGTACACTTTCATGCTGATAGCGGTCTGATTGTTAAAAATGGGGGCACACTAAAAATAGGTAACGAAACCGATGCGGGCATAGAAGAAAACCAGGTAATTTTTGAAGGCGACCGCCTGGAGCCTGATTTTGCCGATATACCGGGGCAGTGGTTCACCATATGGCTACAGGAAGGCAGTACCAGGCATAACCTTAACAACCTCATTATTAAAAATGCTACAGTAGGTATTTTAGCCGAAGGCCATGACGGCACAGATGAAACACTTAAAATGCATAATGTACAGATATATAACAACTCTAACGTGGGGCTTTTAGCTCGCAATGCACATATAACAGGTAACAATGTTGTTATTAATAATGCCGGGGAGGCTGGCCTTGCCTGTACACTAGGCGGCTATTACAGGTTTAAACAATGTACTTTTGCCAACTACTTTAACAGCTATAACCAGGTTCCTGTTATTGCAAATGATTACCAGTACGTATCTACCGATGCCGGAAACCAGCTTTATGTGAGTAATTTAGATTTAATTTTTGATAATTGCATACTATACGGCTCTGGCAACTATGGTATTTTATTTGAAAAACTAGATGACAGCACTACCATAAATGCAACACTTAACCATTGCCTGCTTAAATTTTCTGATTTTAGCCAGCAGTTTAGAAATGACCCTTTTTATCAATTTGAAGGTGGCGGCCTGGTTACATATACCGGATGCCTGATTGCTGAAAATTCTACAAACAATAATCCGGCATTTTTTAATCCGCAAAATAATGACCTTACTATAACAAAAGATGAATCTGCGGCACAAGGGCAGGCGGATGATGCCATTGCTGCACAAATACCGTATGATATTACCAATGTATTACGCACTGATGATCCTGATATTGGTGCCTATGAAAGCCGCGAAGTACCAGAAGAATAATTTGCAACAACTTCTTAGAAAAACACTATTTTTACATAACAACTTAAAAAACAATAATATGAAAAAATTATACGTAGTAGTTGGGGCAGTATTTTGCTTACTTACCAATAGTATAAATGCCCAGACAGATGCTGAAGCAAAAGCATGGGCAGAGTATATGGCTCCAGGTAAAAACCATGCCATAATGGAAAAAGAAACCGGCAGCTGGGATGCTAAAATGAAACTATTTACATCTCCTGATGCAGCACCGCAAGAATATACTGCCAATGTAGAGATTAACATGATTATGGGTGGCCGCTATCAGGAAAGCCGCTATAAAGGTACAATTATGGGAATGCCTTTTGAAGGTAGAAGTATTCTTGCCTTTGACAACGCTTCTAAAGAATTTAAATCTACATGGATAGATAACATGGGTACAGGATTGCTGGTATCTAAAGGAAAACTGGACATAAACAATAAAAGATTTGTTTTTGAAGGACAATCAACCGATCCTGTTGATGGTAAAACCATTACAACACGCGAAATTTATACACTTGTAGATGAAAATACACGCAAAATAGAAATGTTTGATACTAAAGACGGTAAAGAACATAAAAGCATGGAAATAGTACTTACAAGAAAAAAATAGTTTTTATTATATCTCGTTTGGATCCGGCTCTAAAGGCCGGATTTTTTTTATAATATAACAACGTGTAATACCTTATATAAAAACTCAACTTACTGTTAATTCTTTATATACTGCCTATACAACTCCTATACATTACACAAAATTCAGATAAACCACTCATAAACAACGGTTTTTGTTAAAAATATTACTCTAATTTTAGTAAAAATTTAAAAACCAGACAACCTTATGAGAAAAATTTATTTTTTGCTGGCAACATTGCTGGCATGTATTAGTGTAACAGCCCAGGATGGCTCCTTAGACACAAGCTTTAATGCTAATATACCCATAGATTCCGGAACAGTGAGTACTATGGACAATTCAGAAAACCCTATAGTAGCATATTCCGTTAGCAATACTCCGCCTGTAGTAAAAAAGTATAACAATACAGGCAATGCAACCTTAACTATAAATGGTTTTACTAATGGCTATATTTCGGCACTTTGCGTATTAAGTAATGGCGATATTGTAATTGGGGGCAGCTTTACCAATTATGCCGGAACAGGTCAAAACTACATTATCAAAGTATCTCCAACAGGGGTCTATTACAGTTCTTTCACTCCTAACATACCCTCTTCTCTTTATAATATACTGGTAATTAAAGAACAGCCGGGAACAGGAAAAATACTTATTGGAGGTATGTCAAATTCAGGCACTAATCTTATCTGCCTTAATGCAAATGGCACTACAGATTACACTTTTAATGCAGGAGGTACGGGAGTTGGCGGAACAACCCCTACAATTTATGACATTAAATTTTATCCTGATGGTAGTGTATTAATTGGCGGAAACTTTTCTACATACAACGGTTATACAAAACAAAAGATAGCACGTTTAAATTCAAACGGTACTTTAGATACTTCATTTAATGTTTCAGGGATTAACGGCACTGTTTTGGCTATAACACTTGATAACAATAATGCCGTACTTATAGGCGGTAATTTTACTTTTAGTGGCACCACACGCAAACATTTTATACGCGTAAATTCAAGCGGTGCACTTGATACTAATTTTGTTGACCCAACTATTACAAACCCGGGAGGCTCTGTAACCGATGTAAAAGCTGTTGCATCTTTAGACGATGGAAGTATACTGATAGGAGGTACATTTGGCACCACCGGGGGATTTAACAGGAGGGGGATTTCAAGGTTAGCTTACAGTGGCTATACACATTATTGCTTTAACTCTGATCCTGGCCTAGGCAACCCTTTCTCAAGGGTTCAGAAAATTTTTGTAAAACAAAATAAGGATTTTTATATCTGTGGAGATTTCCCTACTTATAACAATTATTCCCGTAAATCTATAGCGAGGCTTAAAGGAAAACCTTTAAACATCACTGCAAATAATGATAGTGGCACAGTAACTGTCGCCGGGGGTACAGCAGTAAGTAATGTTTTGGCCAATGATGTTCTAAACGGTTCACCCATTACATTATCAAACAATTCTTTAACCCAGATATCAAGTAGCAACACCGGTATATCATTAAATACTTCTACAGGCGCCGTTACGGTAGCAGCCAATACTCCGGCAGGTACATATACCCTTGTATATCAAGTTTGCAGTCAGGTAGCTACATGTACCTGCGATTCAGCAACTGTTACTATTACAGTAACACAGAGCATTACAGCAAACAATGATGTTTACCAAATGTTTGCAGGTAGTACCATAGGGGTTAGCGTACGCATGAATGATAATGTCAACGGGGTTCAGGCAACATCATCAAACTCTACTGTTTCTTTAGTTAATCCGCCTTCGGGATTTAGTTTTTCAACTTCAGGAAATCTTTCTGTAGCCGCTTCTGTAACACCGGGCATTTACACCCTTACCTATCAATTATGTGCTACCCCTAATAACACTTTTTGCGATACTGCTACTATAACTGTAAGCGTATTGGGTGTAATTAACGCCGTTGATGATACTGCATCTGCTGTAATAGGTGCTGGGTTGCAGTTTAATGTTTTAAGCAATGACACCTATTCCGGGGCTGCGGCAACAACATCAAATGTATATATATCATTAGTTACATCTGTACCATCGCCTATAACATTTAATACAACTACAGGCACCGTTACCGTACCCGCATCGGCGCCATCGGGCACTTATACATTTACCTATAAAATATGTGATAGCTTAAGCAGTTATAACTGTAGTCAGGCTACAGTTACCATAACAGTTGGCACACCTGTTATTATTGCCAATGATGATAATTTTATGTCGGTATGTCTAAATGGCCTTACAGGAGATACATCGGGAGATGTTACGGCTAATGACACCTTTAACGGCCAGCCTGTTAATGATAGCCAGATAACCATAACACTTATAAATGATGGCGGGTTAAACAATGTTACCATTAGCCCTACAGGTATTATTACTATACCGGCAAACACACCGTTTGGTACTTATGTACTGGATTATAGTATATGTTATACCTACAATGGCACATCGGTATGCGATACGGCCACAGTTAATATTTGTATAAATAACGGGCTCAATCCTGGTACGGGTGCTAACAATACTGTATTTGCTGTAGAACTGCAGCCTGACGGATATATATTAATAGGCGGGGCATTTACAACGTATAATAATGTGCCGCGTAACCGTATTGCAAGGCTTAAGCCGGACCTTTCTTTAGATGAAAGTTTTGACCCTAATGCTATAGGTTTTAATAATGTAGTATACAGTATTGCGTTACAAAGTAACAGGATTTTGGTGGGAGGACGTTTTACCGCCACTACAACCGGTGTACCAAAAAACTGCCTTGCCCGTTTATACCCGGATGGAAGCCTGGATAATAGTTTTGTGAATAATATATTCCAGATGAGCCCTGAATATCCTACTTCTATCCCGCAGGTAAATTGTATAAAATTTCAAAGCAATGGCGGCATAATAGCAGGCGGTAATTTTGATATGATAAATAACAGTCCGGGATTTACTAAAACTCAGGTTGCCCGTTTTAGTCCATCCGGTGTTTCTGATAATACATTTACATCAGCACTAATTGATAATATAGGCAATGTGTGGGATATGTATGTAATGCCAGATAATTCTATACTTGTGGGGGGTACTTTCCTCAAAGTTCCTTCCGGACTGGCTATACTATACAAAGTATCTGCAAATGGGGCATTTGATACAAGCTTTACTATAGGAAAACATATAGACACCAGTATTTACGAGAGGGTAAATGCTATTGAGCGTACCAGCAGCGGTCTTCTACTTGGAGGATATTTTGCTTCTTACAACCATGTTGGCCCAAAAAATATAGCTCAAATATCAGCTTCGGGCACTTTATTCCCTTTTTCATCGTTTAATCCGCAATTAAGTTCAAATGCTGGTATTAACTCAGTAGCTGTAGACCCAAACACATTAAAAATTATTGTAGGTGGAGACTTTACTTCTTTTAATAACAACAATACCAAACTTATAGCACGCTTAAACAGTAACGGCAGCTTTGATCCTTCTTTTGTTACGGGGGCAGGTTTTTATAATGACCCATTTACTAATGGCGCGGTAAGAAAAATAAAATTGCAGCCCGATGGTAAAATTGTTGTGGGCGGAACTTTTACAGCTTATAATAACAACCAGGCAAATTATGTAACACGCCTTGTACCTAACTCTAATCCGGTAATACAGGGCAGGCTTATGGCGCCACACAACGGCACCGCTGATGTTTCGGTCTCACCAAACCCCAGCAATGGCATCTTTAACCTAAACTTTACTAATTACGAAGAGCAGGAATTTGAGATGAGCATATTTAATACATTAGGGCAGCTTATTAAAACACAAAAAGTAAATACTGCCACAAACCTTCAGGTTGACCTAAGCAACCATCAGGCAGGAAATTATTTTATACGTCTTGTAAACAATAAAGAAACTATTACAAAAATAATAGTGGTTAAAAATTAAACCATATCATTATATAACAGAATCCCGCCGTTGAGCGGGATTTTTTTTATTGAAACCCCGTTTCAGAATATCAAATAATTGCTTAATTTTGCGCCTTTCAACAACATAACTATTCCGTATGATCCATTTCTTTGGAAACCAGACCAATACTGTTTTTGCGGTACAGGCGCAAAACGAGCTTTCGGCTGAAGACATCTCAAAACTAAACTGGCTTTTTGGCAACGCACATAAAATAGAGAAATCCGCCCTGACGGATTTTTTTGTTGGCCCGCGTGCCGCCATGATAACCCCCTGGAGTACTAATGCCGTAGAAATAACCCAGAACATGGGCATTACAGGCATTATCCGTATTGAGGAATTTTTTAAGACAGAAGAAGGTTTTACAGATTTTGACCCGATGCTATCGCAAAAATACAACGGGCTAAACCAGGATATTTATACCATAAATATTCAGCCCGAACCCATAATAGAAATTGATGATATTGAGGCATATAACGAAAAAGAAGGGCTTTCGCTTAATCCGGAAGAAGTAGAGTACCTGAATAACCTTTCAGAAAAACTGGGCAGGAAACTTACCGACAGCGAAGTTTTCGGCTTCAGTCAGGTAAATTCAGAGCACTGCCGCCATAAAATATTCAACGGAACGTTTGTAATTGATGGTGAGGAAAAACCATCTTCGCTTTTCAAACTGATCAAGAAAACAAGCCAGGAAAACCCTAACGATATTGTATCAGCTTATAAAGACAACGTAGCCTTTATAAAAGGGCCGCGTGTGCAGCAGTTTGCACCAAAAAGCGCAGATAAGCCTGATTTTTATGAAGTAAAAGATTTTGATTCGGTTATTTCAGTAAAAGCCGAAACCCATAACTTCCCCACTACGGTAGAACCTTTTAACGGCGCTGCTACGGGTAGCGGTGGAGAAATTCGCGACAGGCTGGCCGGCGGGCAGGGATCATTACCGCTTGCAGGTACAGCAGTGTATATGACAGCGTATTCACGCCTGGAAGCCGACAGGCCCTGGGAAAAAGGCATGGCCGAACGCAAATGGCTGTACCAGACACCTATGGATATATTGATAAAAGCCTCTAATGGTGCTTCTGATTTCGGTAATAAATTCGGGCAACCGCTTATTGCGGGTTCTGTACTCACGTTTGAACACGAAGAAGCCAACCGTAAGTTAGGCTTTGATAAAGTGATAATGCTTGCCGGTGGTATTGGCTATGGCAAAGAAAACCAGGCAGCAAAGAAAAAACCGCATGAAGGTGACAAGATTGTAATACTGGGCGGTGAAAACTACCGTATTGGTATGGGTGGCGCAGCCGTATCCTCGGCTGATACGGGAGAATTCAGCAGCGGGATTGAGCTTAACGCGGTACAGCGCTCTAACCCGGAAATGCAAAAGCGTGCCGCCAATGCCGTACGCGGCATGGTAGAGAGCGACGAAAACCCTATTGTTTCTATACATGACCACGGCGCAGGCGGCCACCTGAACTGCCTGAGCGAACTGGTAGAGGAAACCGGTGGGCTTATAGACCTTGACAAACTTCCGGTGGGCGATCCTACCCTTTCGGCAAAAGAAATTATCGGCAACGAAAGCCAGGAGCGTATGGGGCTTGTTATCGGGCAAAAGGATATAGATACCCTGCAACGTATTGCCGACCGAGAGCGCAGCCCAATGTATACCGTGGGTGATGTTACCGGAGACCACAGGTTTACTTTTGAAAGTAAGACTACAGGCGCCAAACCAATGGACTTCGCCTTAGAAGACATGTTTGGGTCATCGCCAAAAACTATAATGACAGATAAAACGGTTGCTGCTAACTACAGCGGCCTTGAATATACCCAGGAAAATATACACCAATACCTTAACCAGGTGCTACAGCTTGAGGCCGTTGCCTGTAAAGACTGGCTTACCAATAAGGTAGACCGCTGCGTGGGCGGTAAGGTAGCCAAACAGCAAACCGCCGGGCCGTTACAGCTTCCGCTTAATAACGTGGGCGTTATGGCGCTGGATTATGCCGGGAAAGAAGGTATAGCCACCACCATAGGCCACTCGCCTGTTTCGGCGTTGGTAAACCCTGCTGCGGCAAGCCGCACGGCTATTGCAGAAGCCCTTTCTAATATTGTTTTTGCACCACTCAAAGACAACCTGAAAAGCGTATCACTTTCAGCTAACTGGATGTGGGCGTGTAAAAACGAGGGTGAAGATGCAAGGCTATACGAAGCGGTTGAAGCCTGTTCAGACTTTGCCATTGAACTGGGCATCAACATACCAACAGGTAAAGATTCGCTTTCAATGAAGCAAAAATACCCTGATGGCGATGTAATTGCACCAGGTACCGTAATTATTTCGGCTGCGGGTAACTGTAATGACATTACCAAAGTGGTAGAGCCGGTACTAAAACGCAACGGCGGTAACATTTACTACATTAATCTGAGTAACGACAGCTTTAAGCTGGGCGGTTCGAGTTTTGCACAGGTATTAAATAAAGTGGGTAACGATGTGCCTACCATTACCGATGCCGCTAAATTTAAAACAGCATTTAATACCATACAGAAGCTTATTAAAGACGGTAAAATTGCTGCCGGGCACGATATAGGCAGTGGCGGACTTATTACTACCCTGCTGGAAATGAGCTTTGCCGAAGTAAACCTTGGCGCGGAGTATGACCTTACCGCACTTGGAGAGGCCGATACCGTAAAAGTTTTATTTGCTGAAAATATAGGGCTTGTAATACAGGCTGAGTCGGCAATAGAAGAAACACTTACAGCCAATAGCGTTAACTTTGCTAAAATAGGCCAGCCGAAAGAAGGCGCTTCAGTCACTATTAAAAATGCAGGTACCAGCCTTACGTTTGATGTAGCCGAAACCCGTGATACCTGGTTTAAAACGTCGTATTTATTAGACCGTAAACAAAGCGGCGAGCAAAAAGCCAAAGAGCGTTATGTAAACTACAAATCGCAACCGCTGCAATATAAATTCCCCGGTCATTTTACAGGCAGGCTAACGGCGCGCTGCGAGGGCGAAAGGCCAAAGGCAGCTATCATCCGCGAGAAAGGCTCTAACTCAGAGCGCGAAATGGCAAACGCCATGTATCTTGCCGGTTTTGATGTAAAAGATGTACACATGACCGACCTTATCAGCGGGCGTGAAACCCTTGAAGATATACAGTTTATAGGCGCTGTAGGGGGTTTCTCAAATTCAGATGTACTGGGATCGGCCAAAGGCTGGGCAGGTGCGTTTTTGTATAACGAGAAAGCCCGTACGGCTTTGGAAAATTTCTTTAAGCGCGAAGACACTCTTTCGGTGGGTATCTGTAACGGCTGCCAGCTGTTTATAGAGCTTGGGCTTATTAACCCCGACCATGAAGAAAAACCGCGTATGCTGCATAACGACAGCCACAAGCACGAAAGCGGCTTTACCTCGGTTAAAGTACAGGAAAACAACTCGGTTATGCTACGCTCACTTGCAGGCAGCACGCTGGGGGTATGGATAAGCCACGGCGAGGGTAAGTTTGACCTGCCGTATGACGAAGATAAATACAGCATTGTAGCAAAATATGCCTACAACGGATACCCTGCCAACCCTAACGGCAGCCATTTTGATGTTGCCATGATGAGCAGTAATGATGGCCGCCACCTGGTAATGATGCCACACATAGAGCGCTCTATGTTCCAGTGGAACTGGGCGTATTACCCCGAAGGCCGTAAAGATGCCGTTAGCCCTTGGCATGAGGCGTTTGTAAATGCAAGGCTGTGGCTGGAAAATAAATAGACGTTAAGACTAAGATGATATGATAGACGCCTCTGGAAACAGGGGCGTTTTTTATTATAATTTCTTACCTTTACTATCAAGCCTACCCAATTACAATTATTATGAACAAGCTATTGCTTCTACTTATTATTACTACCTTCAGAATCTATTCACAGGAGTTTAACATACCTGAAATAAAGTTTCAATCAAAAAATGACACCCTTAATTATGTTAAGCTATTAGACCTGAAAGATAGTAATGCCCTTATTATAAAAGCAGGATATACCAACTACTGGTATGGTGGGACAAATTCGGACTTTTTGATTTACAATAATGACGGTAGCATTGAAAAATATAAAGCGTTCTTTTCTTTTAAAGGAGAAAGGAAAATTAAAAAAATAAAAGTTCCTAAACGAAAATATAAACATTACTGGAAATTTATAAAAGATTATGCCATTGATAGTCTTGTGGCGATCGACACCAGAAAACTTAACATACAAAAATGGACGGATGAAAAAGGTGTTATCCAAACTAGAAGTATTGATGATGGCACAAATATCAAATTTGAAATTTTAAGAGATAACAATTATTCTAAATTTGAATCCTATTCCGCTGAATATTTTATAGCAGAAAAGGTACCTGGTTTTGAAGAGCGAAAAAAATTTGTGTTGCTTGTAAATAAATTTGAAGAAATTTTTGATAAGTAACTTCCCCCCGCTGGCGCGAGCATCCTTGCTCGTGCCATAATAACAAGGGTGCGAGCGTGACGCTCGCACCAGCAAAAAACATAAACCAACCCCATGAAAACCACCCTATACCTCGCTTTACTCATCCTTACCACTACCCTTACCTACGGGCAGTGCGATGCCCTTATAAAAATTACACAGCAGGAATTTGAGCAACATTTTGTACAGGGCGATACTGTGCAGCCAAGCGCTGGCTTTGTAAAAGAGGATAATGAGGTACACATACCTGGTATTGATCATCCTTATACCGACTGGTATGAAGACGGTGTTATGGTATATGAGCCTGTCGGTAAAATTTTTAATGATTTTTATGTACTGGAGATGATGGATGAAATAAAAGACAGTTACTATCTCATCCGCCCGGAGCCTTATTCGTTTACAGAGGTTACAGGCTACCCGTATATGTACGGCAATTACATTCTCGCCATAGAAAGTCCGCATACCGATTATGATAATAGCCTGGAAGTATGGGAGTTTAAAAATGGCACATTTAAGCTTTGCAAAAAAATCGGGCTTACCGCCTGCGGCATTCAGGATGTGCTACAGTCATATATCAAAAATAAAACAGCTTATATAAAAACATACTACTCCCAACAACCGCAATATTACAAGCTGAAGTTTTAGGTTACAGTCCCTTTTTAAATTCACAATTTTGTGGTTAATATTATATTTTTTCCCTAATTTGCATAGTAAAATTATAGCAAATAATTATGGACACCGTAACCCGCCTGTTTGACTTCCCCTATTACCAACTGGAAAAATATAATTTAAAAGAGGCCTTGGTAACCAAATACGGAGACAAATGGGTCCCAACCTCAACGCAGGAATATATAGACAAAGCCAATACGATTTCGCGCGGGCTGTTGCGAATGGGCATAAAAAAAGATGATAAAATTGCTATTATCTCCCACAATAACCGCACCGAGTGGAATATAGCCGATATTGGTATACTGCAAACCGGGGCGCAAAACGTGCCGGTATATCCTACCATATCCGAAGAAGATTTTGAATATGTGCTAAACCACTGCGGCGCCATATACTGCATTGTATCTAACGAGGAACTGTACCAGAAGATAAATTCGGTTAAAGGCAACTTGCCGAACCTGAAGGAAATCTATTCTTTTGAAGATGTACCTGGCTGCAAAAACTGGAGTGATATACTGGAACTGGGGAAAGACGACAGCAACCAGCAGGAACTGGAAGACATTAAAAAGTCGGTTAAAACCGATGACCTTGCCACGCTTATCTATACCAGCGGCACCACTGGCAGGCCAAAAGGGGTAATGCTTTCGCACAAAAATATAGTTAGTAATGTATTAATGAGCGAAGAGCGTGTACCGTTTGAAAAAGGTAAAAGTGTGGGCCTCAGTTTCCTTCCCGTATGTCATATTTATGAGCGTATGATACTATATATTTATCAGTACGTGGGGGTATCTATTTATTTTGCAGAAAGTATAGAAAAAGTAAGCGCCAACATAAAAGAAGCCAAGCCGTATGTAATAACATCAGTTCCCCGCCTTATAGAAAAGGTGTATGATGCTATTATTGCCAAAGGCAGCGAGCTAACAGGTATTAAGAAAAAATTGTTTTTTTGGGCCGTAGAACTTGGCCATAAATATGAACCTTACGGGGCAAACGGCCCCTGGTATGAGTTCAAACTAAAAATTGCCCGCAAGCTTATTTTCAGTAAGTGGAAAGACGGGCTTGGCGGTGAAATCGGTCTTATTGTAAACGGCAGCGCGGCAATACAGCCCCGCCTGGTACGGGTATTTACCGCTGCAGAAATCAACCTTATGGAGGGCTATGGCCTTACAGAAACCTCACCTGTTATTGCGGTAAACGATATGCGCAACCACGGTTTCAAAATCGGTACCGTAGGAAAGCCGCTTAAAGGCGTGGAGGTAAAAATTGCCCAAGACGGGGAGATACTTACCAAGAGTGACAGCGTGATGATGGGGTATTATAACGACCCGGAGAAAACAGCCGAGGTTATGACCAATGGCTACTTCCATACCGGGGATATTGGCGAGGTAGACGATGAGGGCTTCTTAAAGATAACCGACCGTAAAAAGGAGATGTTTAAAACCTCTGGCGGTAAATATATTGCCCCGCAGCTTATAGAAAATGCCATGAAGCAGAGCCGTTTTATAGAGCAGGTTATGGTAGTGGGCGAAGGCGAAAAAATGCCAGCCGCAATCATACAGCCTGATTTTGCTTTTGTAAAATCGTGGGCAGCGCGCAAGGGTATTTCCGTAAGCAGCAATGAGGATATCGCTAATAATAAGGAGGTAAACGACCGCATTAAGCAGGAAGTGGATGAAATCAACAAGAAATTCGGCCACTGGGAGCAGGTAAAGCGGTTTGAGCTTACCCCCGAAGCCTGGAGTGTAGAAGGCGGCGAAATGACCCCTACCCTTAAACTGAAACGTAAGGCTGTAAAAGAAAAGTACAAAAAGCTTTACGATAAAATATACGGAGGGGATAAATAGCTTTTTTAGTATTTTAGATTGTTTAATGATTCAACTTTATGATATTATAAAGCAGCTTTAGGGCTGCTTTTTTTTAGACCTGAATTTTAATTCTAAAAGCTTTATACGTAACTTTATCGAACCCAATACCAGTACCAATGAACCAACAGGAAATTGTCCGCGCCGTGCAATGGAAAGACCTCAAAAGTCTTTCCGTAAAAGAGATGCTTATTGAAAATAACCTTACCATACCCTGGTTTATTATTTCCATAGCCCTGGCCTACTGTGGATATTATTGGGCGGCACTTCCGTTTTCGGCATTCTTTTTCCTTACCGGGTTGCGGCAGGTACACAACGGTTTCCATAATTCATTGGGTACCAATAAATTTTTAACCTGGCTTTCATTATATCTCAACAGTATATTGATGCTGGTTTCTATACATGCCGTAAAATTCAATCACATAAGGCACCACAAATACTGCCTGGGTAACGAAGATTATGAGGGTAAATCGGCAGCTATGAGCTGGTATGGCGCTATACTGTATGGCCCTGTACATATGTTCCTTATCCATAAGGTAACGTGGCAGCTTAGCAATAAAAACTATCGGCGCAACATGCTCCTGGAACTGTTTTCTATAGCTCTGTTTTGCGGTATTGTGTTTTATTTGAACATCCACTGGCTTATTTACCACATTATAGTTATGCTTGCCGGCGAATTTTTAATGGCGTTCTTTGCCGTGTGGACCGTACACCACGATACGCATGACCATCCCGAATTAGCCCGTACTCAGCGCAGTGGCTGGAAGAACAAATTAACCTTTAGTATGTTTTACCATCTGGAGCATCACCTCTTTCCTGCCGTACCTACCATAAAACTGCCCGAACTCGCCCGCCGAATTGACGAAGCACTGCCCGAAATAAAAAAGAAACAAACATTCTAAATGAAAAAGGGCGTTTTATTGATAGCGGCTGTTTCTGCCATTGTATTATTACTGGCGTTTACACCGTCATTTAACAGCAGTGATTCAAATTTTATCACTTACACCGCCAACCCGTCAACCGAAAACATTGTCCTGTATTATAAAGATGGTAACGGCAAACGCATCGGAAGTCTGGGCAACCTGAAAAAGCATACAGAAGCTAAAGGTAAAAAATTGCAATTTGCCATGAACGGGGGCATGTTTCAGGAAGATTTTTCGCCGGTGGGTTGTTATATAGAAGATGGCCAACTGATTAATAAGGTTAACACCCGTAACGCCAGCGGCAATTTTTACTTAAAGCCTAACGGAGTATTTTATGTAACTAAGGATAATAAAGCAGCAGTTTGCCAAACAGAAGATTTTAAGCCCTCGCCCAGCATACAATATGCCACGCAAAGCGGCCCTATGCTAGTCATAGATGGTAAAATACACAGTGCTTTTAAGGACGGATCAACATTTGTAAATATTCGCAACGGTGTGGGTATTTTACCAAACGGCCAGGTATTGTTTGCCATGAGTAAAGCAAAAGTAAACCTGTATGATTTTGCCATGTACTTTAAAAACAAAGGCTGTAAAAATGCATTATATCTGGATGGTTTTGTTTCGCGTGCCTATGCACCTACTGAAAACTGGCCACAAACAGATGGCAATTTTGGTGTGATGATTGGAGTAACAAGCAAATAATTATGAAAACCCTGCTGATTTTATTACTATTATCTACTTATTCTTTATTCGCACAGAATAAAGACACAAACTGGGTTTACGTTGATAGTATTAAAATTAACGCTAAAAAGATATTTATTAACCCCGAAAATATAAAAAGTGTCCGGGCAGAGCAATTACCTGTAGATACTTTATATACATCACACAAAGCCGGAATAATACATATTGAGCGTAAGAGGCATAACAAACTAATCTGCATTAAAGACCTTATTACAAATTCGGAAAGCTTAAAAAATGAGCCTATTGTAAATATAGTTATCAACGGAAAATTAATAGAACAACCTGAAAAATATTTTATTGAAGAAGAAGCCATAGAAAAATTAAAAATTCTTACAACCAGTCCTTCTCTAAAGAATAGTCATTTATGGCATACCCCTACCCTTATCTTCTCCACAAAATAATATTGCTCAGCAATATTAAAAATTTTAGTACCTTGTAAAGGGGTATGTGGCACATATCATAAAAATCACAATTATTTTTTAGCAACATCCCAAAATTTGTTTACAATTTAATATGCATGCATAATAATATTTTGTATATTTGAAGGTATCTATATGAAAGAAAAAACGATTGATTATATACTGAGGGCTACATGGCAGGCAGTATCCAGGATGTATAATGAAGAAGCTTCTAAATATGGCGCCAGCATGTCGGTTGGGTTTGCACTGCTTAGTATTGATAAAGAAAATGGCATATCCAGTACCTCACTTGGTCCACAAATGGGTATGGAACCCACAAGCCTTACCCGTACCCTGAAAAGTATGGAAGAAAAAGGGCTTATCGAGCGGAAAAAAAATCCAGTAGACGGCCGTGGTGTTATTATCCACCTTACGGAACTGGGCAGGGAAAAGCGGGATTTGAGTAAAGACAGGGTACTTACCTTTAATGAAGTAATAAAACAACACCTGCCACAGGAAAAACTGGATGCCTTTATAGAAGTAGCCGAAAAGATAAACGAACTGATAGCCGAACGCCAGATTTTTAATGATGAAGGCGGCTCGTAATAAATATAAAACAACAACTATAACCTGGCCTTAGCTGCGTAACAGCAGGCATAGCACCCGGGTAGTAAGAAAAACAAGAAAAACAAATGAAACGCACTATTAAAAAGGCAGCCGTTATTGGCTCCGGCGTTATGGGTAGCGCCATTGCAGCCCATTTTGCCAATATTGGTGTAGAAGTACTGCTGCTGGATATCCCGCCAAGGGAATTAACGGAAGCAGAACAGAAAAAAGGCCTCACACTTGACAACAAGGTTGTACGCAACCGAATTGTTAATGAGCACCTAGCCAACTCACTTAAAAGCAAACCCTCCCCTATTTACCACCAAAAATTTGCAAGCCGCATATCAACCGGCAATACCGAAGATGATATGCATAAAATAGCAGAAGCCGACTGGATTATTGAAGTGGTAGTAGAAAGGCTTGACATTAAGCAAAAAGTATTTGAACAGGTTGAAAAATACCGTACACCCGGCACACTAATAACCTCTAATACTTCCGGTATTCCTATTCACTTTATGAGCGAAGGCCGCAGCGAAGATTTCCAGAAACATTTTTGTGGCACCCACTTTTTTAATCCCCCGCGTTACCTTAAACTTTTCGAAATAATCCCCGGCCCTAAAACCGACCCTCAAGTACTGGCTTTCCTTAATAATTATGGAGAGCAGTTCTTAGGCAAAACTTCGGTTGTGGCAAAAGATACCCCTGCCTTTATTGGTAACCGTATTGGTATCTATGGCATCATGAGTTTGTTCCACCAGGTTAAGGAAATGGGGTTAACTGTAGAAGAAGTGGATAAATTAACCGGCCCGGTAATCGGCAGGCCAAAATCGGCTACCTTCCGCACGGTTGATGTGGTTGGGCTTGATACTTTGGTACATGTTGCCAACGGCATTTATGAAAATTGCCCTGATGACGAACAGCATGAACTGTTTAAACTGCCGGATTTCATCAATACCATGATGGAAAACAAATGGTTGGGCAGTAAAACCGGACAGGGCTTCTATAAAAAAGTAGATAAAGACATACTGGCAATGGATCTTGATACGCTGGAGTACCATCCGCAGAAAAAAGCTTCTTTTGCTACATTAGAACTAACAAAAACTATTGACAAGCCTATTGACCGCTTTAAGGTACTGGTAGGTGGAGAAGATAAGGCGGGTGAATTTTACCGCAAAAATTTTGCAGGCACGTTTGCCTATGTAAGCCACCGTATCCCTGAAATTACAGACGACCTGTACAAAATAGACGATGCGATGAAAGCCGGTTTTGGATGGGAAAATGGCCCTTTTGAAATATGGGATGCTGTTGGGGTTGAAAAAGGGCTTGAACTCATTAAAGCCGAAGGGCTGAATGGCGCATCTTGGGTGCAGGAAATGCTGGATGCCGGCATTAAAAATTTCTATACCGTTAAAGAGGGCAATACGTACTATTATGATATTGCCTCTAAATCACATAAAAAAATACCGGGACAGGATGCATTCATTATACTGAACAACATCCGCGAAAGCAAAAAAATATGGAGCAACAGCGGTGCTATTATAGAAGACCTTGGCGATGGTATTATTAACCTGGAGTTCCAGAGTAAAATGAACACCATTGGAGCCGGGGTGCTGCAAGGCATTAATAAAGCGATAGACTTAGCCGAAAAAGAATATGACGGGCTTGTAATTGGTAACCAGGCAGCTAATTTCTCGGTAGGAGCCAACCTGGGCATGATCTTCATGATGGCGGTTGAGCAGGAATATGATGAGCTTAACATGGCTATTAAAATGTTTCAGGACACCATGATGCGCGTGCGTTATTCGTCAATCCCTGTAGTGGTTGCCCCACATGGCATGACACTGGGTGGTGGCTGCGAAATGAGCATGCATGCCGATAAAGTGGTGGCTGCTGCCGAAACCTATATTGGCCTTGTAGAGTTTGGCGTTGGGGTGATACCCGGCGGTGGCGGCTCTAAAGAAATGACAGTACGTGCCGCAGATACCTGGCATAAAGATGATGTAGAGCTTAATGTACTACGTGAATATTTTTTAACCATAGGTACTGCAAAAGTATCAACTTCAGCTTATGAAGGTTTTGATATTGGCGTGCTGCAAAAAGGCAAAGACGTAGTGGTGGTAAACAAAGACCGCCAGATTGCCGAAGCCAAGAAATATGCTAAGATATTAGCCGAAGCCGGATATACACAACCTGTAAAACGTAATGATATCAAAGTACTGGGCAAACAGGCACTGGGTATGTTCCTTGTAGGGACTGACAGTATGTATGCCGGTAATTACATAAGTGAGCACGATAAAAAAATTGCCAACAAACTGGCATGGGTTATGGCAGGTGGTAATTTGAGCGAAGCTACTTTGGTTAGTGAGCAATATCTATTAGACCTTGAGCGTGAAGCCTTTTTATCGCTTTGCGGAGAGCGTAAAACCCTTGAACGTATTCAGCACATGCTAACTAAAGGGAAACCGTTACGTAATTAATTTATTTTGAATGTTGAATTATAAATTTTAAATGGCCTAAGCAAGATTCAACATAATTCAGAATTTAAAATTCAAAATTTAAAATAATGAAGACCGCATATATAGTAAAAGCATACAGAACCGCTGTGGGCAAAGCTCCAAAAGGTGTGTTCCGATTCAAAAGGCCGGATGAACTGGCCGCTGAAACCATTCAGTATATTATGAAAGAGCTTCCACAGCTTGACAAAACCCGTATAGACGATGTTATTGTGGGTAATGCCATGCCGGAAGCCGAACAGGGGCTCAATTTTGGGCGTTTTATATCGCTTATTGGGCTTGATACGGTTGATGTACCCGGCGTAACTGTAAACCGTTACTGCGCCAGCGGACTGGAAACTATCGCAATGGCTACTGCTAAAATTCAGAGTGGTATGGCCGACTGTATTATTGCAGGGGGCGCAGAAAGCATGAGTTATATACCCATGGGTGGTTACAAACCGGTTCCCGATTATAAAATAGCCAAAGAAGGCCATGAAGATTATTATTGGGGTATGGGGTTAACTGCTGAAGCAGTAGCTAAAAAATATAAGGTAAGCCGCGAAGACCAGGATGAATTCGGTTTCAAATCGCACCAAAAAGCATTAAAAGCACAGGCAGAAGGGAAATTTGACAAACAGATTGTACCCATAACCGTAGAGCAGGTGTATGTTGATGCCAACGGCAAAAAAGCTACAAAATCATACACGGTTACCAAAGACGAAGGCCCGCGCGCCGATACGTCTTTAGAAGCGCTTGCAAAACTGCGACCGGTATTTGCTGCCGATGGTAGCGTTACTGCCGGAACCTCGTCCCAAATGAGTGATGGCGCTGCCTTTGTTATGGTGATGAGCGAGGCTATGGTTAAAGAGCTTAACCTTGAACCTATCGCAAGGCTTGTGAGCTATGCACCCGCCGGTGTAGAGCCACGTATTATGGGTATAGGTCCGGTAAGGGCTATACCAAAAGCATTAAAGCAGGCGGATATGAAACTTGAAGATATTGAGTTAATAGAACTAAACGAAGCCTTTGCATCGCAGTCGCTTGCCGTAATACGTGAGTTGGGGCTTAACCCTGACATTGTAAACGTAAACGGGGGTGCCATTGCATTAGGACACCCGCTGGGTTGTACAGGGGCAAAGCTAACTGTTCAGTTACTGGATGAAGCTAAACGCCGCGGTAATAAATATGGCATGGTTACCATGTGTGTAGGTACCGGGCAGGGTGCAGCAGGGGTGTTTGAGATACTTTAATTATTTTAAATGATGAATTTTAAATTTTAAATGTATGAAAGATAATATTATAGCTGTCAGAACTTTTGACTTTGCATTAAATATTATTAATCTTTATTCTGAATTAAAAAAAGAAAATGAATTCATCATTTCAAAACAATTGTTACGAAGCGGAACAAGCATTGGTGCCAATGTAGAAGAAGCTATCGCTGCACAATCCAGGAAAGACTTTATTAGCAAGATGGCAATAGCGTCTAAAGAAGCAAGGGAAACAAAATATTGGTTAAGGCTCTTAGACAAGTCATCTCTTACTAATATAACTGTTTCTGATTATTTGAATGAAATCGAACACATTATAAACATAATTACTAAAATAATTAAAACCACACAGCAAGCTAAGCCTGCATCATTGCAATAAATTCAAAATTTAAAATTCATCATTTAAAATAATAAAAATGTCAGAAATAGCAGATATAACCCGCGGCGGCCAGTTTCTGGTTAAGGAAACCAAAAGCGAAGATGTATTTACTCCCGAAGATTTTTCGGAAGAACAGATTATGATGCGCGACACGGTTAAAGAATTTATAGATCGTGAGGTATGGCCGTATAAAGAACGTTTTGAAAAGAAAGATTATGCCTTTACCGAAGAAACCATGCGCAAAGCCGGCGAACTTGGCTTTTTAGGTATAGCCGTGCCGGAAGAATATGGCGGTATGGGTATGGGCTTTGTAAGCACCATGCTGGTTTGCGATTACATCAGTGGGGCTACAGGCTCATTTTCAACAGCATTTGGCGCCCATACGGGTATTGGTACCATGCCAATTACCCTTTACGGTACAGAAGAGCAAAAGCAAAAATATGTGCCCAAACTGGCAACAGGCGAATGGTTTGGCGCGTATTGCCTTACCGAGCCGGGTGCAGGCTCTGATGCCAACTCCGGAAAAACAAAAGCGGTATTGAGCGAAGATGGCAAATATTATAAAATTACAGGCCAGAAAATGTGGATATCTAATGCAGGTTTCTGCAACCTGTTTATTGTATTTGCCCGTATTGAAGACGATAAAAATATAACCGGGTTTATTGTAGAAAATGACCCTTCTAATGGCATAAGCCTGGGCGAGGAAGAACATAAGCTGGGCATACGTGCCTCTTCTACCCGCCAGGTATTTTTTAATGAAACAAAAGTGCCTGTAGAAAATATGTTAAGCGAGCGAGGCAACGGTTTTAAAATTGCCATGAATGCGCTTAATGTAGGCCGCATTAAACTTGCAGGAGCGTGTCTTGATGCCCAACGCAGGATAATTGACGGAAGCGTAAAATATGCCAACGAAAGGGTACAGTTTAAAACTCCTATAGCAAACTTTGGTGCTATACGTGCTAAGCTTGCTGAAATGGCAACCAGTGTTTATGCAGGCGAAAGCGCCTGTTACCGTGCTGCCAAAAGCATAGAAGACCGTATTGAAGCACGTATGGCCAACGGTGAAAGCCACCAGGATGCCGAGCTTAAAGGTGTAGAAGAATTTGCTATTGAATGTTCTATACTAAAAGTTGCCGTGAGTGAAGACCTGCAAAACTGTAGCGATGAAGGCATACAGATTTTTGGGGGAATGGGCTTTAGCGAAGATACGCCTATGGAAAGTGCCTGGAGGGATGCGCGTATTGCCCGTATATACGAAGGAACAAACGAAATTAACCGTATGCTGGCAGTAGGCATGCTTGTTAAAAAAGCCATGAAAGGCCATGTAGATTTGTTAGGCCCTGCTACCAAAGTTGGCGAAGAACTTATGGGTATTCCATCGTTTGATATTCCTGACTACTCTGAACTGTTTGCTGAAGAAAAAGAAATGATTGCTAAGCTTAAAAAGGCATTTTTAATGGTTGCCGGCAGCGCTGTACAAAAATACGGCCCTGATTTAGACCAGCACCAGATGTTGCTCATGGCAGCGGCAGATATACTTATAGAAATATATATGGCGGAGTCAACCATACTACGCACAGAAAAGTTAGCTAAGGCAAAAGGCGAAGAAAACGCCAAAGAGCAAATTGCCATGGCAAAACTTTACCTGTACCATGCCGTTGACCTTGTAAATACAAAAGGTAAAGAAGGTATAGCATCATTCTCAGAAGGTGATGAACAGCGCATGATGCTTATGGGGCTTAAGCGCTTTACCAAATACAACAACTTACCTAATGTAGTAGCGCTTCGTGAAACTATTACTGCCAAAATTGTTGCAGAAAATAATTATCCGTTTTAAATAAAAATAATTTTATATTTTTAGTGGAGAAACCGCTTTGAAATATTTTCAAAGCGGTTTTTTAATGCGGTAATTTATTTTTTAATAAACCATAAAGGTAAGTACCCAGTAGTGCTCCGATAAATATAATACCTACAGCCAAAAATCCTGCACCTATCAATATAAATATAGGCCCTGGGCAGGTGCCTACAAGCCCCCAGCCTAACCCGAAAATGAGTCCGCCGATAAGGTAATTTTTATATCCCTTAGTTTTGTCCGGTATTACAATAGGCTGCCCGGTAATGTCTTTTATATTATTACGTTTTATAAGCTGTATGCCAATAACACCCACTACTACTGCCGTACCTATTATACCATACATGTGGAACGACTGAAAATGGAACATCTCGTAAATGCGGTACCATGATACGGCTTCACTTTTGGTTAGTACAATACCAAATACCAACCCTACTAATAAAAATTTTATAAACTTCATGATGCTTTTAATTAAAGATTAAGGGTAACAAAAACCAGCTCATTATCAGTCCGCCAATAAAAAAGCCAATTACTGCTATAAGCGATGGCAACTGCAAATTACTCAGCCCTGTTATGGCATGGCCCGATGTACAACCACCGGCATAGCGTGTGCCAAAACCAACTAAAAGGCCGCCAAGCAATAATATTCCCCATACTTTAGGAGATTGCAATGCTTTGGCAGAAGTAAAAGCATCTGGCAGTAGTTTACCCTGCGGGGCATCAATATGCATGTGCTGTAATTCGGTTACCGTTTGTGGGTTTAAAATAACACCGCTGTCATCGCTTAAAAAAGTAACGGCTATCCACCCGCCAAGGGCAGCACCAAGCACTACAACAAGGTTCCAGCGCTGCGCTTTCCAGTCAAACCGGAAGAAATCTGAGGTTTTACCTGCCCCCAACACACTGCACATAGTGCGAAGGTTAGATGACATACCAAAGGTTTTACCAAAATATATAAGCAATAACATAATTGCCCCTATTAAAAAACCCGACACATACCAGGGCCAGGTACCGTAAAAACTATACATAAAATAAAATTTTGTACAAAAATAGTGTTTGTAGGCGTTAGATATAACAAAAACAAACATTTATTAGATAAAGCATTTGCCCCCTTACCGCAAAATTATTTTTATTTTTGGGATATAAAATCAAAGCCATGAAAAACCTGTTTTTATCACTGCTTATAGTTACTGCCGTATCGTGTGTAAGCACGCGCAATACCATAAAAAATATAAATGACAGCGCCCAGATGCCGCCATTAACACCCGAAAGAAATTATGTAATAACGAAAATAAGCAGTCAAATGAAATATGGCTATGATGAGGATTACCCTGTTAACCTTGGTTTTTTGCCGCTTGGCACAGCAGATATAAGTGTAAAACGATATTTTAATTCGCTGTCTGGACCCAATGGCGAAACCCTGAGTTATAAGAAACTGGAAAGCTGCTGCCCCTTCCCTACCGAAAAGTTTAATGCCGGCGCAGGACTATTAGATGTTTATGAGGTAACATGGGAAGGGCTAAAAGAACCTAAGCATATTTATATCAATATTTATGAAAAAGGAGCCATAATAGCGCCAAAGGGTTTCGGAATAAGAAAAGTACTATAATACCTTATGGGAAGCGATTATAGAAAGCCTTTTTATGTTTATCTTTGCAGTGCAATTATATTATAGCAATGGATTTAAACAATATACCCAAAATAAAATATACTGATAGCGGCAATTTCTTTCTTTTAGCAGGGCCCTGCGCCATAGAAGGAGAAGAAATGGCAATGCGTATAGCCGAAACACTGGTTGAAATTACTAACAGGCTAAAAATACCTTATGTTTTTAAAGGTTCATTTAAAAAAGCCAACCGCAGCCGTGTAGACAGCTTTACGGGTATAGGGGATGAAAAAGCGTTAAAGATACTCAGAAAAGTTTCTGAAACTTTTGATGTACCCACTGTTACCGATATACACACCGAACAGGACGCGCCTATGGCAGCCGAGTACGTAGATGTGTTACAAATACCGGCTTTTTTGGTAAGGCAAACCGATCTTGTAGTAGCTGCAGCTGAAACAGGAAAAACGGTAAACCTGAAAAAAGGCCAGTTTATGAGCCCTGAGAGCATGAAACATGCAGTACAAAAAGTACAGGACAGCAATAATCAAAACGTAATGGTTACCGATAGGGGTACTATGTTCGGTTATCAGGATCTTGTTGTAGACTTTAGGGGTATACCTACCATGAAACAGTTTGCTACTACAGTGCTTGATGTTACCCACTCCCTGCAACAGCCTAACCAGGCCGCAGGTGTTACAGGCGGAAGGCCTGATATGATTGAGACTATAGCAAGTGCCGGTATTGCTACAGGCGCAGACGGTATTTTTATTGAAACACATTTTGATCCTGCCAATGCTAAAAGCGATGGTGCCAACATGCTTCATCTTAATTACTTTGAAGGCCTTATGCAACGCCTTGTTGCCATAAGAAAAGCCATTAACCCTTAACTTAGCCTGCAAAGGCATTTATTACCTTTTAATAAACACACATTATTTAAAATGAAACTGCCTTTTTTAAAGGTTGTACTATTCTTTTGTCTTTTTTCTCAGTACATCCATGCTCAGGATATTACAGATACTCCTGAAAAATTCACTGCGCATAATAAAGGAAAATTTTACTTTTATTGGGGCGGAAACCGCACTTCTTACACAAATTCTGATATAAATTTTAGCGGAAACGGTTATAACTTCACACTCTCAGATGTAGAAGCGCACGATAAACCAAAAGGATGGCAGGTTGATTATGTCAACCCGTCCCGTATGACAATACCGCAAACTAATGCCCGTATTGGTTATTTTATAAACGACCATTACAATATTTCAATCGGGCTGGATCACATGAAATATGTAATGAACCAAAATGTAACCGTTAACATGAACGGTTATATTGATTTACCTGCTTCTGATGGGGGGTCTGCTTTTAACGGTATTTATAATAATGTTCCACAAAACCTGAGCGAAGATTTTTTAACCTTTGAGCATACCGATGGATTAAATTATATTAATATTGGCTTTGCACGTGTAGATGATTTTTCAAAATATTTAGGCATACATAATACCGATGTATTTCAGGTGAATATTACCGAAGGTGTAGACGGTGGTGTTTTAATACCAAAAACCAATGCTAAAGTATTGGGTAAACAAAGGCATGATGATTTTCATGTTTCCGGATTTGGTGTTTCGGCAAAAGTAGGCTTAAATCTTACCTTTTTTAAGTACTTTTTCATACAGGGAGAGTTAAAAAGCGGCTATGTAGATATGTTTGACATACGCACAACCTATGATGAAGCAGACAGGGCTACCCAACATTTTTCTTTTTTTGAGAGAGTAATTTCATTTGGGGCTATTTTTAAAATATAACCTATATATATTATAATATAAAAAACAACTGAGGCATTATAGTAGCCTCAGTTGTTTTTTTATAACCTGTGCCGTTACTTTTTAACTATCTTGTTTTTATAGTTTTTTCCATCAACTGAAGTGGCATTAAGCACATAAACCCCTGGAGGCAAAAGGCTAAGGTTTAAAATTTCTGTATTTTTAGCATACACAACCGGTTTACCTATCATATCATAAACTATAATTTCGCTTAATGACCCGGAAAATTTTATATTCAGGATATTTTCAACAGGATTTGGATATAAAATAACATCCGCTGCCTGGCTGGTTACCGCTGTAAGAATAGAAGTTGCATTGCAGGAACCGCCTATCAGGCCATAATTTGTATTATATACAATATCATTACCAAAAGCTGTAAGGGTGTTAAATTCCCCGTTTGTAGTAAGCTCACGCGGCGCGCTGCAATCCTGGTCATACGTCCAGGCCAGCCATCCTATACCCCGGTCGCAGGCTTCCTGCAAAATTATAGGGTAAAGATTAGAAAGATTAAGCTGTCCACAGCTATTGTCGTCCTGCCTGTTAGCCACTTCTCCCAATACAAAACACACGTTAGTGTTTTGGGCATAATCAAGTTTATTTTCAACTGCTGCCTGGGTATTTGCATAACTGTACCAATATGCATGAGCACTAAAAATAAGATTATGCTCCGGGTCTGCATTAACCATGCTCCCTGCTATAGAAAGCAATTCAGTGCTGGATTGTCCGCAGTCAGGTGCATCAACCATAATAGGCACCTTTACGCCAAGCCCCCTCAACGTACTTATTAGTGTGTTATAGTTGGTTTTAAATACCTGCAAGGCCTGGGCGCTATTGCCTGTCCAGTTGGCATAACCAAACTCATTAGCAAGGTTGATAATGAGGTATTCTTTATTCTCTTCAATAAGGTCGAGTATTTGCTGACTTTTCCACCAGTTGCTTACAGTAGTATTAAAATATGTCCAGTTGTTGGAACACGTAATATTGCCGGGATCATGAATTTCGAGAATAGGTATCATACCTTTTTGTATGCAATATGCTGTAATATTGCTTAGGTGGCCGTTGTTTACATAGCCATTTATTGTACCGGGGGCCATCTGGTCACGCCAGTGCTGCCCGTCGGTATACCAGGGTATCCTGATGCAATTAGCGCCAGTCATGGCAGCCTGGTCGATTTTGTGCTGGTATTGGGAAGCATTACTTAATGAAATATTTCCATCATCAATAATAGGATAGTTTATACCCCTTAATACAACATCCTGCCATAAGACAGTTTTAAGATTTTTGCCATAAACTTTTAATGTGGTTTGAGTTTCCTGGCTATAACTGATGCCCGCAAGCAACAGTACAAGAATAAGTATAATTTTTTTCATGCCAATCAGGATTTACAGGTTATTACAATTTTATATTCAAAGTTATGCTGTTGGTTTGCAGCAATAAAGTTGTAATATACCAGCGACAGATATAATAGATAAATATTCAATGTTTATTTATAGTTGATTTATTTCCGTTTTTGTTATTGAAAATTTACTATAGCTTTCAACAAAATGTTTATGTAATTTTACAGGAAAATTTGTACCGCATGCCATCAGACTGTATCAGCTATCAGAACTCAGGATATTTTTCCCGCCTAATTGTAGATTACCTGAATCAACAAGACACTTTAAAACCGCTGTACAATCGTTTTCCTAAAATTGAAAATTTTAAGCTACAGATTGATGAGAAAGCACAGAATTACTCCCCAGAAAACAGGAGTGTGCTTGTACATTCAATTGAACAGCAATATAAAAACACCAAAATATCCGAGCCTGTAAAACACAATATCAGCCTTTTAAAAAAAGAAAACACCTTTACCATAACAACAGGGCACCAGCTCAACCTATTTACCGGCCCCTTATACTTTTTATACAAGATAATCTCAACTATAAACCTAACAAAGCAACTAAAAGAAACATATCCTGAATATAATTTTGTACCTGTTTACTGGATGGCTACGGAGGACCATGATTTTGAAGAAATAAACTACTTTACATTACGCGACAAAAAAATTATGTGGGGCCGTGAAAGCTCTGGCCCGGTGGGTAGGCTTAATACAACAGGCCTGGATAATGTACTACAGGTTTTTAGCCGCGAACTGGGTGTTGGCGAAAATGCCAAATGGCTGGTAAATCTTTTTGAGAGCACTTATATAAAGCACCATACACTTGCCGGTGCAACACAGTACCTTGCTAACGAGTTATTTGATAATGAGGGCTTAGTAATACTTGATGCGGACAGCAGTGAACTGAAAAGGCTTTTTATACCGTACATTAAACAGGAATTGCTGCACCAGGTATCACATCAAAAAGTAGCTGAAACTGCGTTGGCGCTTAAAGAATATAACATACAGGTTAACCCGCGTGAAATTAACCTTTTTTACATACAAGATAGCCTTAGGGAACGGATAGTGCTACAGGACGGAAGGTATTATATAAATAATACACAAATGGAATTTAGTGCCGAAGAATTGCTACAGGAACTGGAAAAACATCCTGAAAAATTCAGTCCCAATGTTATTATGCGGCCATTGTACCAAGAAGTGATATTACCTAACCTTTGTTATATTGGCGGCGGTGGTGAACTGGCCTATTGGCTGGAACTGAAGTCTTTCTTCGATGCCTCAGAAGTTACTTTCCCTATACTGTTACTGCGCAACTCTGTGCTTCTGGCCACCCAAAAACAGGCTCAAAAACTGGATAAATTAAATTTATCATGGGCAGATATGTTTATGCCTCGCCAGGAAGTATATAATAAAATGGTTACCCGTTTTACCAATTTACAGCTTGATTTTTCTGAACAGAAACAATTTTTAGAACAACAGTTTGAGAAACTTGAACGTATGGCAAAACAGACTGATGCTTCATTTACAGGAGCTGTACAGGCGCAAAAAGTGAAACAACAAAAAGGGCTGGAAAATCTTGAAAAGCGCCTGTTAAAAGCCGAAAAGAAAAAACATAATGAAGAACTGAAACGTATAGGCCTACTTCAAAATGAACTTTTCCCTCATGGTAGCCTTCAGGAACGTAGGAACAATTTTGCTGAATTTTATGTAGATTTTAATGGCAGGCTTATGGATAAGCTTTTTGATTCGCTCAATCCTCTTGAACAGGAATTTAATATTATCATACTGTAATTTTTAGTCTTCAGTAAAAATAAAGCACCCGTAAATAAATATAAAACCCTACTTTTGCAAAAATTTAAAAAACTATGGCAACAAACAGGACATTTACCATGATTAAGCCCGATGCAGTTGAAAAAGGACACATCGGAGGTATTCTTTCAATGATAACAGAAGCCGGTTTCAGGATTGTAGCGCTGAAACTTACACAACTTACCGTAGCAGATGCTGAAGCTTTTTATGCTGTGCACAAAGAAAGGCCTTTTTATGGCGAACTTGTAAGCTTTATGTCAAGAGGCCCTATAGTAGCTGCCATTCTTGAAAAAGATAATGCAGTGGAGGACTTCAGGACGCTTATAGGCGCCACAAACCCATCTGATGCAGCCGAAGGTACCATCCGTAAAAAATATGCAACATCTGTTGGTGAGAATGCCGTTCACGGTTCAGACAGCGATGAAAATGCCGCTATAGAGGGTGCTTTTCATTTTGCAGGACGTGAGCAGTTTTAATGCTTTACCGACTATAAATTAAGAAGCAGCCAATTGGCTGCTTCTTAATTTATAACTATCGTAATACTACTTCTTTTACTACTTCGCGGCCTAATTCTTCGTTAATCATTTGTATTATTTTTTGTTTGCCGTAGCTTAGTTCTTCCCGTAACACCGCAGATGTTAACTCTACATAAAGCGTTGTACCTTTAAGCATTATTTCCTTAGTATAGCTGTTTACACCATTTCCCATAAGATTTTTCCAGGCATCCCGCACACTTATCCTGTCCATACCTTTTTGCAGGTTATTAGATTGTATAAACTGCTTCAGCACATCCCCTATAGCGTTATTTTCATTAAATCTTTTAGCCATTATTTTACAGTAAACGGTTGCGGTTTTTTATAGTAATACGTAATATCATGCTGGTTTTTTATTACCAGTTTATCCTGGTCCAGTTTTACCAATTGTTCTTTCCAGTCGGCATAATCAGTAGTGTAATGCAATATTACCTCTCCCTCATCAGTTTTAATAAGCTCCAGCTTTTCAGAAAGACTGTTAACAATATAGGTACCATCAACCTGTGGCATCACTTTTTTACGATAACCACTATTACCTTTAATCTCAAAAAAATCTATAGTGGAGTTAATTTTATAATCCTTTTCAGTACCATCGGGCATTACAACTTTCTCAATCTCCCAATAGCCATTTATTCCCTGCAACTCTTCATCGGTATATGTATGTCCGCATGCTGAAAACATAGCCAGCAAAAACAAAAAAAATATTTTACGCATAACACCCATAGTTTTGCTAACAAAAATAGCTAAATGGTTACTCTAATAAAAGACAATTATCAGTATATATTAATATGTTGATACTCGTATACAAAAAAAGCCTTTTAGCAATTGCTAAAAGGCTTTTATATAATCTGAATAGTAATTAATTAATATAATATTTTAGTACAAGACCAAAACGCTGAAGTTTAAAAGAATACGGATTAGCAACATAATTCTGCGTATCATTAAATAAATCCCTGTTAGTCTCATAACGAAGTTCTGCAGCAAATTTATCGTTAAATATGTAGCCTGCTCCAAAATTTAAAGATAACCCAGTACTGATAGAAAAGGTTTTATCATTGTTGTTTGTATAGATATCTCCTTCATAGTCATATGTAGTAGTTGATAACAGCTCAAAATTTTTCTCACTTGGAAATGTTACAACTAAAGCCAAATCTGCATATAATTTGCTTGACTTATTTATTTTAAAAAAATAGCGCCCACCTACAGATACATCATATAAATACATATCAATACTATAACTTGTTTTATTAGATCTGTATGCATCAATTTGTAAATTAGTTTCTGCATCCTGCGACAATTTTTCAACTTCTCCCCTTACATATAACCCAAAATTTTGTTTTGGAAATTCAGCTGAAAATTCTCCACCTATCCCAAATGCCAAACTATTAGTATCATCAACCTCAGGCTTCAAACCTTCAACATTAAATGTTGTATTATACAATCCGGCTAAAACGCCATATTTATATATCGTTTTTGATTTTTTTATTTCGCTATATGAAGCATAATCCGCGTTTACGCAGGTATTATAACTCATAAAAAGAGGTTTTATATCTTTTTCATTATATTCAATATTCAGGAAGTTTTTTATATCAGCAGTATTATTACACTTTAGTGCATCAAAAAGTTGCTCCCTGTAAGCATTATTCTGTAATATTTTGCCATTATAAACATACCTCTTATTTATAAGCTGCTGAAGAGGTATTTTTTTTGAAGTTACTTCATAAAAAAAGCGTGTGTTACTATTATATGAGGTATAGTATAAAGAAGCATCACCTTCTAATAAAACGGTGAGAAAAAGTTCTTTTTCTTGTAGAGAAGGATCTTTGTACTGCGATAAATTGCTGTCACTTGTACCCGAAATGTCTATATTAACTGTTTTTTTTACCATTTTTAGTTCATTATCAACACCTAATTCAATAATGTCGTCCTGATTTAATTTAGTAAACTTATCTTGGCCTTGGGGTTTAAATTGTATGTAAGAAGCATTATTAAAATTAGAATCTTCTTCAAAATAGCCATCAATCCTTTGATTATTGTTAGTAATATAATACCCTTTTTTATCTTGGGCTGTAGAGGTTAGTGCGACAAAAAAAATTGCCACAAAGCAAATAAAATTTCTCATGCTTGGTTAATTGGTAAGTTATTAAAAGTGTATAAAAATTTTTATTAAAAATTAGACGTTTATAAATTAATTGTAAAAATTAATAATTTATCACTTAATGTAAATTTTATTTAAAAAATGAATCAACAAACTCATGTTTATTAAATACCTGCAAGTCTTCAATACCTTCTCCTACACCAATATATTTTACAGGAATTTTAAACTGGTCTGATATACCTATAACCACGCCGCCTTTAGCGGTTCCATCAAGCTTTGTAACTGCCAGGCAGGTAACCTCGGTAGCAGCCGTAAATTGTTTTGCCTGCTCAAAAGCATTTTGACCGGTAGAGCCGTCTAATACCAGCAATACATCGTGAGGGGCATCATCCACTACTTTTTGCATCACTTTTTTAACCTTTGTAAGTTCATTCATCAGGTTAACTTTATTATGCAAACGCCCTGCCGTATCAATTATTACTACATCTGCATTTTGTGTAACAGCAGATTGCACGGTATCAAAAGCTACAGAAGCCGGATCACTGCCCATTTGCTGTTTTACAATAGGCACCCCTACCCTGTCTGCCCAAACCTGTAACTGGTCTATAGCTGCAGCCCTAAACGTATCAGCTGCGCCAAGCACCACCTTGTGTCCTGCTTTTTTAAACTGATAAGCCAATTTGCCTATAGTAGTAGTTTTGCCAACACCATTTACCCCAACCACCATAATAACATATGGCTTTTTGGTACTGTCTATTTCAAATTCAGTGGCTTCCCCAACATTGGTTTCAGAAAGCAGGCCCGCTATTTCTTCGCGCAATATCCTGTTAAGTTCATCAGTCCCAAGGTATTTATCACGCTCTACACGCTCTTCTATACGCTCTATAATTTTTAGTGTGGTATTTACCCCTACATCAGAGGCTACAAGTACTTCTTCAAGGTTATCAAGAACCTCATCATCTACTTTGCTTTTACCGGCTACAGCTTTGGATAGTTTTGAAAGAAAAGAGCTTTTTGTTTTTTCAAGGCCCTTATCAAGGGTTTCTTTTTTTTCTGCCGAAAATATTTTTTTAAAGAAATTCATTGCCCAAAAAGTAGTAAAATTAGTTATTTGGAGTGGTAAATATAAAAAATAAAAAAGCTACTTTCTTTAACCGAAAGTAGCTTTTCTATATATTGTACTAAAATTTATTTCTTTTTAAGAAATTCATCTACAAGCTCAGGAGCCATTACGCTTTCAACAAAAGTGTAAGCACCTGTTTTTGGTGATTTTACCATTTTAATGGCTTTTGTCAAACGTTTTGAAGATGTTTGCAGGGATGCTACGGTTTTCTTTGCCATGACTCAATACTTATTTAATTTCTTTATGAACAGTCATCCTTTTAAGGATAGGATTAAACTTTTTAATCTCCAGCCTGTCCGGAGTATTTTTTTTGTTTTTGGTAGTAATATACCTTGAAGTACCTGGTAAACCGGTACCTTTGTGCTCTGTGCACTCTAAAATTACCTGAATTCTGTTACCTTTCTTTGCCATTGCGCTGTGTAATATTTATACGGTTGGATATATTATTTAATAAATCCTTTAGCTTTGGCATCTTTTAAAACCGCAGCTAATCCATTTTTGTTAATCGTTTTTATAGTAGAAGCAGCTACCCTAAGTGTAATCCACCTATCTTCTTCAGGAAGATAAAAACGCTTCTTTACTAAATTCACACTAAACTTGCGCTTAGTTTTGTTCATCGCGTGGGAAACGTTATTTCCAACCATCGCTTTCTTACCTGTAAGGGCACAAACTCTAGACATTATTTCTTGCTTTTAAATCGTTATTCAAAAATCAGGGTGCAAAGTAACAAAAAATAAAACTATTACACAAACAGTAATTGTCAGTTTTTTAAAATTTCTTTATAAATGGTTTCCAACGCTTTGACAGCTGCCCTAACAACCACTTTTTCGCGTGGCTGGCCCATCTCATATTTATCGCTCCAAACCCTGTCTGGCGTGGCAAAACCTATATATACCGTACCTATTTCAGCATCACTGTCTCCCTTATCGGGGCCGGCATTTCCGGTTGTTGCTATGGCATAGTCTGTACCAAAAAGTTCCCTGGCTTTTACTGCCATGGCCTGTGCTACTTCAGCACTTACCACACTGTACGCGTCAATAAGCTCCGGTGCAACGCCTAATACGGTTATTTTTGATTCTGTAGCGTAGGTTACCGCACCACCTTTAAAGCAGGCTGATGCACCGGGTACCGAGGTTACCCTGCGGGCAATTTCGCCACCGGTAAAGCTTTCGGCCACAGCAAGGGTTTTGCCTGTTTTTATTAATGCCTGCCCAACTGAAACTTCGATAATTTCTCCATCATCATAACCCGTTATAATATCACCAATAATAGTGCTGAGGTAATCTACTTCGGCAGTAACCTGTTTCTGCAATACCTGCTCATCTTCTCCCCGGGCTGTTAGCCGCAAACGCACCCTGCCAGGGCTTGGTAAATAAGCCAGTTTAATATGGGCTGGCAGGTTGTTTTCCCACGCCTCTATACGCTCTGCAACCAGGCTCTCGCCCTGCCCGTGTGTCATTATGGTTTTATGTACTATAAAAGGCCTTTTATATTCCGTTACCAGCATAGGCAATACCTTATGCTCTAAAATATGTTTCATTTCATACGGCACGCCGGGTAATGATATAAATAAAGTATCGGCACGCTTCATGCACATGCCCGGAGCAGTACCTACTTCATTAAAAAGCACTGTACATTTAGAGGGTACCAGTGCCTGGTCTTTATTTATTTGCGAAGCCGGACGCTGTAATGCTTTTTCTATCAGCGTTACAACATGGGTAAGCACATCTTCATTCACCTCCAGGTGGTCATCAAAATATTCGCAAAAAGTGTTTTTGGTAACATCATCTTTTGTAGGCCCCAGCCCTCCGGTAATAATAACCACATCTACCCTGTTTTGCAAAAAGGCAAAGGTATTTAGTATATGCAGCCTGTCATCACTAACAGTAAACATTTCATAAACCGAAATACCTATCTTATCAAGTGCTTTAGCAATGTAGCCGGAATTGGTATCGGTAATCTGGCCAATAAGTATTTCGTCTCCAATGGTAACTATTGCTGCTTTCATAAAATCTGATAGTCTTTTTTCAGTTCTTTCAACGTTAGCTCCACATGGGTTTTAAGGCTCTTTACTGTTTCCTTAATTTCTTTTTTCTTGCCTTCGGCTTTACTCCATCTTTCAATAGCCAGTACGTCTTCATAAGCCATATCCATACCCAGTAGGTCTAATGTGGGCTTAATTTTGTGTGCAGCATGGTATACCATGCTGTAGTCTTTGGCCTTTAAACCTTCTTTTATTTTTATAATTTCTGCAGGTACTTCTTCAGTAAAAAGTACCGCTATCTGACGGGCAAAATCAGTATCGTTGTCTGAAATTGCGTATACTTTTGATAAGTTGTAATTGAGGGCCATATTATTTTACCTGTACTTTGAATAATTTATTTTCCTTTAAAAACCCTTCCAACACGTCTCCCCGGGTTACTTTTGCCACCCCGGGCGGTGTGCCGGTAAATAATAAATCTCCTTTTTTTAATGTAAAATATTTTGAAACTTCGGCAATAAGCTCATCCACTTTCCAAAGCATCTGGGCAGTATTACCCTGTTGGGCTACTGTACCATTATTGGTTAGTGTAAATGCTGCATCTGCCAAATCCAGAGTTTCTTTAGATATAAATTCGCCTACTACTGCCGATCCGTCAAACGCTTTTGCCTTTTCCCACGGCAGCCCTTTGCTTTTAAGTGCATCCTGAAGGTCACGGGCGGTAAAATCCAGCCCTACAGTAACTTCATCATAATACTTATGGGCAAATTTGGCATTAATATATTTACCAACTTTATTTATTTTTATCACAAGCTCTATTTCATGGTGCACATTACTACTAAATTCCGGTATTATAAACGGAAACTTTTTTTGCAGTATAGCAGTTTCAGGCTTCAGGAAAATTACCGGTTCTGACGGTTTTTCGTTATGTAATTCGTCTATATGTTCCGCATAATTGCGGCCAATGCAAATAATCTTCATAGAAACGTAAAAACTAAGCTAATTTATTATTTAATTTACGCAGTTTAATTGCGGTTAGCACTTTTTTAGTATATAATGGAAATTCGGCATTTTGAAACCAGCCGTAATAGCCCTGCTCCTGCTCCAGAACCTTTTCTACTTTCAGGTTTTTAAACTTTCCGAAGGTAAATACCTCGTCGCCATTTTCATCAAGCGCTATAAAGCCTGCAAAATCTACTGCCTTTTTGCGGGTGGTAAATTCTGAAAGCACTTTTATATCATTTTCAAGATCATCATACCTGTCCAGTTGCGACTTTAATATTTCATAAGTAGCGTTAGTATCTGCCTCGGCACTGTGCGCATTTTCAAGCACCTGCCCGCAATAAAACTTATAAGCGGCGCTAAGGGTACGCTCTTCTTTTTTATGGAAAATAGTCTGAACATCTACCGAAACACGGTTTTTCATATCAAAGTCAAGCCCGGCACGCAGCATCTCTTCGGCCAGTAAGGGTATATCAAACCTGTCGGAGTTATATCCGCCCAGGTCAGAATCCTTTATCATATTATAAATGGTATGTGATAATTCTTTAAAAGTAGGCTCATTGGCTACTTTTTCATCTGTAATACCATGAAAAACTATAGTTTGCGGGGGTATGGCCCTTTCAGGATTTACAAGCCATGTACGGCTTTCTTTATTTCCGTTAGGGTATATTTTAAGTATAGAAATTTCAACAATACGATCTTTAGATATATCAGTACCTGTGGTTTCAAGATCAAAAAAACATATAGGCCTGTTCAATTTCAATTCCATAATTATTTTGTATAATATACAAATATAGGAGATAGAAAATTATAAACAGGCAATAAACAGAGGTATTTACCCCCTAAAAAGAATCAATATTAAATTGTTTAATATGTGTAATGGGGTGCTTTTAATAAATTTAAAAGAGCCCTTATAAAGTAAATGTGAAAAAGAAACGATAAATATCCTGAAAATGGATTATAAGTAAAAATAATTAATGTTGCGCAGGCTCTTCGCAATCCCAGATATAAACTGAGATATCGTAATCTTTTTTCTTATAATCAAAATGCCACCATTCGTTTTCATAGGGGGTAAAGCCGGATTGCTGCATTATATCGCGTAATAATTTACGGTTTTTCGCGGCGTTTTGTTTAAGCCCTTTATGGGCATAATGCGAAACCTCGCTAAAATCATCAAAATTACTGCCCATATCCAGCAGGTTGCCTTCTTTATCTATAAGGCTTAAATCAACAGCAGCACCACGATTGTGGTTAGACCCTATGCCGGGTTTGGCCACATATTTTGGATTGCTTACTATTTCATACATTTTTAACTGAAGCGCATAAGGCCGGTAACAATCAAATATTACCAGTTTTAAGTCCTGCTTTTTTGCCAGTTTTCCTGCCTGTATAAGCGCATCAGCCACTTCGGGGCGTAACATGCACCTCGCACAAGGATATAACTTCTGGTGCATAAAATTGGCAGTATCAGCATACACCATGCGGTTAACCATATCAAGCGAATCAAACTTAATTTCTGTCCAGCCTTTTGGCAGGGAATCAGAAACTGGGCGCAACCCATTTGGTGACTGGTTAACGGTATGTAAGCTAAAACCTGACAACCCGAAAGCTATTAAAAGCAAAAAGCCGTAAAAAAACTTCATATAAAATGTATTACCTAAACAAAGGTAACCATTAAGGTTTTAAGGTTTTGCCAAATAAAATTTCAAAAGCTTTAAAGTTTTATTAAAAAATATTACCCCCTACAAATAACTATGGAATAATTAATTAAAATAGAAGCCGCAAGGTATTACACCTACTGTATAATTATGCTGTAAAGCACCAGTTGCAGAATACACATAGACTTTACCTTCCTGAGAATAATCTACAGCATCGGCAACATAAATATGGTCCTCTGAAACATTAAAGGCATAAATACCCGAAACTTCCTGCGCTGTTGTACTAAATGCAGGCTCAGCAGGTAGTGTAGCCGCATCTTTTTGCATTGTAAACACATCTGCACCAATAGTATAATAAATTTTACCATCTTCTAACACCATATTGGTTGGGTGCTGAATGCCTGCAAAATTTAATGTGGAAACAACAGTGTTATTTGAAAGGTTTATAACCTGAAGTTTACCCGTAGTTTCAGCGCTTGCATAGTTTGGCAGCCCTTCGCTTAACACATACAACTTATTATCTTTTACCTCCATAAAATTTGGACGATCGCCTACAGATATAGTATTACTTACCGTGTTGGCATTGGTATTAATTACCGAAACACTGTTACCAAAGCCATATCCCCCATAATGTGAAACATAAAGCTTACCGTTATTTTCTACAATACGTTCCGGGCCTTCTGCTACAGGTATGGTAGTAACTATAGTATTAGCATCAAGGTCTATAACCGCTACATAATCATCTGTAGCTATCGAGGCATCGCCCCAGTTGGTTACAAACGCTTTGTTATCATCAAAAGCAATATAACGCGGATTTTCCAATCCTGCTGATATTGTAGCTACATGGTCAAAAGTATAACGGTCTACAACTTCAATTTTGTTAGAGGCATTCATTACTATATATGCCAAATCATCATTAAAGCCAATATCCTGGCCTGTATCTCCCAATAAGGCACCGCCATTTACAGCGCTGTAAATATTATTTTCCAGCTCAAAAGCATCTGATATAAAGGAAACCGAGGAGTTACCTGCTAAAAACCCACCCTGGTTTAAAACAATTACCCCATCTGCATAAGCGCCCGAAGGTGTTTCCAATCCATTATCATCATTGCTACAAGAGGCCATAAATACCCCTAAAAGGGTTACTAAAAATAGTTTGTTGAAATTCATATAAAATATTTAAAATTTAAAATTGATATACACTGCATAATTACGCCCTGGCATGGGGCGTGTGGCAACCGCCATATATTTGGTATCAAAAAGGTTGTTTACCTGGCCGCCTGCTGAGAGGCCTTTTAAAAAACCTATTGTATATTCTGCCCCCAGACTGGAAACAGTATAGGCATTAAGCGCAGTGCTGTTGCTTGAGGTTACAAACACCTGCCCGGTAAATAAATGGCGGTAATACAAAAGCACTTTTTTATATCGGTATGCTATAGCTGCCGATGCTTTATTTTGAGGCACATATATTAATTGTTCTGTACTTCCGTCTTTGGTTGAAACTGTATAGGCATAGGTACCGTTAATACTTAAAATATGGTCTCCCCATTGCTTTTTTACATCCAGCAGGGCTTCTGCCCCGCGGCTGTTTACACGTCCTGTATTTTCTGGGCGCCATATATTACCGTTACCGGGAATCCAGCGCAGCATGTCTTTTATTTTAATATAATAGGCGGTAAGGGTAAGTTTGGCAGGGCCAACTGTAAAAACATTGCTTACTTCGGCCTGTAAAGAGCTTTCTGCCCTAAGGTTTGGGTTACCACTACCCTGCCAGTACAAATCATTAAACGTGGGCATGCGGTAATTTTTTGAGCCGTTAATTTTAAGTGCATACCAATTGGTTAGCGGTAAATGCAGGCCGGCTGAAAAAAGAAGCGGACTTTGGTAAGCATCGCTCACCTCCTGGCGAATGCCCAACTCATAAGACAATTTCTCCATCTGATGTTTAAAAAGCAGTGCCCCAGAACCTATGTTTCTGTCTTGCTTCTCAATATCAGATCCCTCTCCTTTATTCAGCCTGTAATCTGCAATTGCATTTATAGAAATCTGGTTAGTAAGAGAATATAATGCATCATACCGGCCTACAAATGTTTTTACCCTGCCATAGGTATAATTATCATGGGCAAAATTTTCGTAATATTTATAGTGTTCATCCAGGTAAGCCAGTTTAAGGCGCGATGTAAATTTGTTGTAATAGCCACTCCATTCTACAAGGGTGCGGGTATTTATATCATCATACATGCTTTTAGAACCGGCTGCAATAGTTCCGCTAAAATGCCTGTTACCATCATAAAAATAACTGTAAAGGCGCAGTATGTTGTTTTTGTTAAGTTTATAGCCAATGGCAGCATTAACACCTGTGTTATAATATTGCCCGTTGGTATTTTTCATGTTATACCCGGGGTACTCATAATCATTATCAGAGCTATTGCGGCTTATAGCCAGCAAAGCACTCCAGTTATCAGAAGTTGTTTTTAGCTTATAACTGGCATTGAGTGTATTATAACTGCCATAAAAAGTGTTGACCTGGTTTAAAAATGCATCTTTACCAAATACCAGGTCATCAGTAAGGTGTATACTGCCACCTATGGCGCTGCTGCCATAAATTACACTGCCGCCACCAGCCCTTATAGATATATCATTAAAATTGGCGGCATTAAGGGTATTAAAATCGGTTTGCCCGTTGAGTTGCGAATTAATATTGATGCCATTCCAAACCACAGCCGTTTGCTGTGCAGCCGTGCCACGGAAAGATGGTGAAGACACCATGCCCAGCCCGTTTTGTTTAAAATAAACAGGGCTGTTATATTCCAGTAAGGTTGTCAGGGCACCGGGGGCTTTGGAAATAACCGAATCATTTAACGTGATGGTGTTTTGGGATGTCGAAAAATCATGCAGTTGGGTATCTGAAAGTATTACCTCCTGCAATTGCACAATAGTATCAGTTTGCGCCAAAGCAAACTGGCACAGCATTAACAATACTACCGGTAACAATGTTTTAAATGTCATAAAATGCGGAACCTTTTTCCCGAAGGCTCAATATTTTGTTATCCCTCAAGGCAGGTCTCCTGGCTTGCGTACTATTGTTTACCTTCCCATGGCATATACCACAGTGGTTTTGCAGATTAACAACAGCCCCCGCCATGGCGGGTAAGCTTACAGTTGCGGGAACAGCCCAGGCTTATACCTGGTTCCCTTTTAATGTATTGCAGGGTTACTGCAACACAACCTTAAGTTGGCAGCAAAGATAGAATTAATATTGATATTTTTAATTTATACCTTTGCCCTGTATTACTATTTTTATGAAAAAACACCTTGCTGTACTATTTATTACTCTGCTGCTGGCTGTTAGCTGTAAAAAAGGGCAATCACTAAATACCCCTCCTGCTACAGCGGTAACCAATACGGTAAAATATGCCGGCGGGCTGCAAATTTACAGATATACAGGCTATAGCATCATAAAGGTAACACAGCCCTGGCCCGGCGCTGATAAAAAGTATACTTATATAATACAGAAAAAAGATGCTGAAATTCCTGACAGCCTTAAGCAGTACACTACAATACAATTACCGCTTAAAAATATAATAGTAACCTCAACAACCCATATTCCCTCTTTAGAAATGCTTGGGGTTGAACCTACACTTAAAGGTTTTCCGGGTACTGATTATGTTTCTTCTGAAAAAACGAGGAAACTGATTGATACAGGCCATATAACCGAAGTGGGTGCAAATGAAAGCCTGAATACTGAGGTAATTATTGACCTTGACCCGGATGTAATAGTGGCTTTTGCCGTAGACGGCTCAAACAAATCGTTAGCAGCGCTGGAACGCAGCGGCTTAAAAGTTTTATATAATGGTGACTGGACAGAGCAGTCTCCTTTAGGAAAAGCCGAATGGATAAAGTTTTTCGGGGTTTTGTACGGCATGGAAGACAAGGCCGACAGCATTTTTTCGGGTATTGAGTCAGAATACCTTACTGCAAAAAAACTTGCAGAAAACACTACAACAAAACCCACCGTATTAGCGGGAGCTATATATCAGGACCAGTGGTACCTGCCGCAGGGCAACAGTTGGGGGGCATTGTTTATAAAAGATGCCGGGGGGCATTATTTATGGGATGATACACAAGGCACAGGCAGCCTTAACCTTTCTTTTGAAACAGTTCTGGATAAAGCCCAAAATGCCGATTTTTGGATTGGCCCAGGGCAGTTTACATCCTTCAGCGAGATGGAAGAAAACAACCCGCACTATAACCAGTTTAAAGCCTTTAAAAGCAGAAATGTATATTCATATAGTATAAAAAAGGGTGCCACAGGCGGATTATTGTATTACGAACTCGCCCCAAACCGCCCGGATTTGGTATTAAAAGACCTGATACATATTTTGCATCCGGAGTTATTACCCAACTGGAAAAATCGTTTTTTTGATCAGCTGAATTAGTGCATACTACAAAAAAACATATCGCCCTGTTATCTATAGTAGGCTTAGCCTGCATTGCCTTTTTTTTTATAGACATTTCTTTCGGGTCGGTAAGTATTCCCTTTAAAGATGTTTTTCAATCACTTACGGGCGGCGAAGCCTCTAAAAGCTCCTGGCAATATATTATTGTTAACTACAGGCTGCCAAAGGCTTTAACAGCTTTAGCCGCAGGCATGGCGCTATCAGTAAGTGGTTTGTTAATGCAAACCCTTTTCCGCAACCCGCTTGCCGGGCCCGATGTGCTGGGGCTTAGCAGTGGTGCAAGCCTTGGCGTGGCGCTTATACTATTAGGGTCAGGGCTGTTACCCGTAACCTTAGCCGGATATTTTACTTCCGGTTATGGCTTAGTGCTGGCTTCAGTTTTGGGTAGTTTTATAGTGTTATTGGCTGTATTAGCCGTAGCACAAAAGCTGCGTGATACCATGGCATTATTAATTACCGGTATAATGTTCAGCAGTTTCACCGGGGCCATAGTAGGCATGCTGAGTTATTTCAGTACGGCACAGCAATTACAAAAATATACGTTTTGGGCATTGGGCAGCCTGGGCAATTTAACATGGCAAAATATTGCCATACTCTTTTTTATTACACTTTTTGGCTTGATATTATCAATTATATGTATAAAACCCCTTGATGCCCTTTTGTTAGGCGAAAGGTATGCTAACAGCATGGGTATAAACATTAAACGCACACGTTTTACCATTATAGCAGCTACAAGCCTTTTAACAGGCTGCATTACAGCTTTTGCCGGCCCCATAGCTTTTGTGGGCTTGGTAGTACCACACATAGCCCGGCTGATTTTAAAAACCAGCAGCCATAAAATATTATTTTGCGGCACCCTGCTGTGCGGCATGGTGTTAATGCTGGTGTGCGACCTGCTTACCCAATTACCCGGAAATAATATGGTATTGCCTGTAAATGCAGTAACATCGCTTATTGGGGCGCCTATTGTGGTATGGCTCTTATGGCGAAATAACAGGATAATGAATTAATGAGCATGAACGGCACTCACCACATAATGGCAACGGAAAACCTGAGTATTGGCTATCCTAAAAAAGGAGGTGGTAAAATAGTGGCTTCTGATATTAATATCACCCTTGAAAAAGGAAAGGTAACCGCGCTTATTGGTGCCAACGGCGCCGGTAAAAGCACCCTTTTAAAAACGCTTACGGGTATATTACCGGCAATAAAAGGCCACATAAAGCTGGATGAAATGCCCCTTTACAATTACAGTCCGCAGGAGCTGGCACAACAACTCTCGGTTGTCTTAACAGAAAAGCTCCCCCCGGGTAACCTTACGGTATATGAACTTGTGGCATTAGGCAGGCAACCGTATACCAATTGGTTAGGAAAGCTTACCCAGGCAGATAAAGACCAAGTGGAAATAGCGCTAAGTCTTACGCAAACAGCCCGCCTTACGCACCGGAAATATTATGAAATAAGCGACGGCCAATTGCAAAAAGTACTTATCGCGCGTGCACTGGCACAGGATACCCCCCTTGTTATTCTTGATGAGCCTACCACGCACCTGGATCTTCTGCATAAAGTAAATGTATTACAGCTACTTAAAAAACTGGCGCATGAACAGGATAAATGCATACTGTACTCTACGCACGACCTGGACCTTGCGCTGGAAATCTGCGACAGCCTCATCATACTTTCCCAAGGCATAGCACAGCAGGGTACACCCAATGAACTTATTGAAAAAAATGCTTTTTCTGCCCTTTTTGAAGGCGAAAACATACAATTCGACCCACTAACGCGCCGGTTTATTTTTAAAAGCACATAAGGTTTAACAAAAGGTAAACACTGTTCTACCCGCATTATTAATATTTTTACATGTAACCTAAAAACTATTAATAATGGCTAACCAATTTACAGTAAAGTATCCGGGAGATAAAGCCGGGCTTTTAAACAAAATAAAAAGCACCATAGGCAATAAAGGCAAACTTGCTGGCAATGAGCAGCAGGGAAGTTTTGAAGGCGATACCCCCGTAGGAAGCTTTGAAGGCACCTACCTAATTGAAGGTGATGATATAACAATTACCATTACGAAAAAACCTTTTCTGGTTTCTAACAGCCGTATACAGGAGGAATTTGAAAAAGCGCTAAAAAAAGCCTGATATGAAGTTTTTATTCTGTTTTATAAGCGTATTGATTTGTGGCAATTTACTGGCACAGCCACCCCGGGTGGAACTGGCACCTACCGGCTTTGCACCTATTAAGGTTTCAATACCGGCTACTGATACTAAAAAGCTTGTTGATCTTTCTGCTGAGTGGGCAAAAGCCTATAACAAAAATGTACGTGGCGCCGATGTTACCGATGTGACAGAAAATTCAATGAAAATAAGTGCATATAAAAGCAATGGCTTTTTTTATCGCGAACGCGGCGAAACGTTTTACCATAAAATACGCTACACTGTAGAGCTGCACTTTTACAGCGACCACTACGGCCTTCAATTCACAGTTAATGATATTTATGCCGATGATGATGTATTGCTGGATTATAACCTTCACAATTATTTTACTTCAGATGGTAAAATGAAAGAAGGCTATACAGGCTTAAAGTCTTCTATTGAGGATACGGTGAACGATATTATACAATCGCACTACAAATTTATTACAAACTACAGGTAACCCTATAAATATTATAAGTTATGATACCAGGCGGAACAGATGACCCAAAAGATTTAGGTTCAAAAAAAATGAACAATAGCGAAAAAGAAAGTGATAAAAACGAAGGCTTTAGCGGAGAAAACCTTCCAAAAAATTATGACCCTTCACAGGATAAGCTCAATACGGAACTGGAAAAGAAAAAAGACGGCGAAACCGTAACGGAGAAGCGCGCCCGTGATGTTGATGAGAAAAAAGCCGTTCCGGTTACCGGAAGCGATAAAGCTGTGGGTAGAGATGGAGCCGTGGTAGATAAAAGCCGTGGTACTAAAAACGAAGAAGAAGATATGGAAGCTGCCGAAAACCGTGATTTTAATTCGGATATAGATTAAAACATGCAATAAAACAGCTTTACAGATGTTTAAATTGGTGCGCTTATTGTAATGTAAATTGCATAAATTTGCAATAAACTCTGTTAGCTTTGAAAATACGCTTTCTATTAATTATAAGCCTGCTGTTTTGCTCTTTTGCAATAATGGCACAGCAAAAGAAACCCTCAAAAATAATTATTGAAAATGCCGACTATACTATAAGGGACCAGACAGAAATTCCCGGTGCTGTGGTATTTACAGGCAATGTACATATTTTGCATGACGGGATAAAAATGCGTTGCAACAGGGCTTACCAGTTTGAAAAGGAAAACTACATTAAAGCGTTTGGCGATGTTAAGATAAACCAGGGCGATACTTTATTTCTTGACAGTAAATACGCCGAATATGATGGCAATAAAAAATTTGCCTTTGCCAGTGGCGACGTTTCCATGCGTTCGCCCGATATGCGCCTTACTACCGATACCATTTATTTTGACCGTAATTCGCAGGAAGCATTTTATAACTCATACGGCACCATAGTTAATCAGGATAATGTACTCAAAAGCAAATCCGGGCGTTACTATATCAACCAGAAAAAATACATATTTACCACAGCAGTAACACTTACCAATCCAAAATACGTATTAAAATCCAACCATCTTGATTATTACACCAATTCAGGTCACGCTTATGTGTTTGGCCCTTCTACTATAACCGGGGAAGACAGCTTTATTTACACTGAAAAAGGGGTGTATGACACTAAAAAAGACCTCGCACGGCTGCTTACCAACTCTTACATAAAATATGATACCCAGTACATAAGGGGCGATAGTATTTATTATGACCGTAACCGTGAGTTTTCTTCGGCTACCGATAATGTGCAGATAACTGACAGTATTAATAAATTTGTGGTAAGGGGGCATTATGGTGAAGTATACAAACTACAGGATTCTCTCTTTATCACAAAACATGCTGTTGCTGTTAGCCTTGTAGAAAATGATTCACTTTATATGCACGCCAAACGGCTTGTGGTTACGGGCCCCGAAGGCCAGCGTGTTATAAGGGGCTACCATGATGCCCGTTTTTATAAAACGGATATGAGCGGCAAATGTGACTCAATACACAGTGATGAAGTTAAAAACCTTACTAAACTTATTGGCAGGCCTGTAGTATGGAATGGCGAAAGCCAGCTTACGGGCGATGTGATACATCTTATATCAAATAATAAAACAGAACAGATAGACTCGCTTAAAGTGCTTAATAATGCCTTTATCATACAAAAAGACACTATAGGTACAGGCTATAACCAGATTAAAGGGCAAAACCTTTACGGTAAATTCAGGGACAATAAGCTGGTAGAGGTTGACCTAGTTAAAAATACCGAGAAAATTTATTATATGTATGATGATGCTGAACTCACAGGTATTGACAAAGGCATAAGCAGTAAAATTCACCTGGAACTGGAAGACAATACCATCAGCAGCGTAACCTCAATAGGAAACCCCAAAAGCACTACCTACCCCGAAAGTGAATTTCCGGCAAACGCCAGCAAGTTCCGCGGGTTTAACTGGCGGGGCGATGAAATGATACGCAAAATGGAAGATATTTTCCCTCCCGAAGAAAAAGAGCTTCATGAAGCCATCCTCAAAAGGACAAGGGCTGATAAAAACCTTGAAGACACCCCAATGGAGCCCATGCAGGAAACCATGGATTATGATAAAGAGCACCCCAGGCCTGCCGTAAAACTACAGGAAGGCGAACAGGAAAACCAACAGAACGAAGGGGAATAAACAGCCTGCTTATTAATTTTTACACAGCACTATTTATATGCTTGACAATTTTTACAAATACCAGGCACAAACATCTCCCTACCCATTGGGTATGGAAGTTTCACACGCCAATGGCAGCTATATATATGATACATCCGGCAAAGCCTATCTTGATTTTGTAGCCGGTGTTTCAGCGGCTACTCTTGGGCATTGCAACCCAAAAGTAAATGATGCCATAAAAAACCAGTTAGATAAATATTTGCATGTAATGGTATATGGCGAATATGCCCAGCACCCCGCTACAGAATTATGCAGGTTACTGGCTGCAAATATGCCGGAAAAGCTAAGTAAAACCTACCTTGTAAACAGTGGTACCGAAGCTATAGAAGGCGCCCTTAAGCTGGCACGCAGGGTAACGGGCCGTAGCCAGCTTATATCCTGCCACAATGCCTACCACGGCAATACTATGGGCAGCATGAGCGTAATGGGCTTTGAAGAACGCAAGCAACCATTCTCCCCTTTAATTCCGGATGTAGAATTTATAACGTTTAACAATGAGGCCGACCTTGAAAAAATAACCACTAAAACCGCCGGTATACTACTGGAAACCATACAGGGAGGTGCCGGGTTTGTGCAACCCCAAAATGATTTTTTAAAAAAGGTACGCCAACGCTGCGATGAAACCGGTACACTGATGATACTGGATGAAATACAGCCCGGCTTTGGCCGTACCGGTACGCTTTTCGGTTTCCAGAATTATGATGTAGTGCCCGATGTGGTTGTAATGGGCAAAGGCATGGGCGGCGGCATGCCGGTTGGTGCCTTTACAGCTTCACCCGAAATGATGGACCTGCTGAGCCATGACCCTAAGCTGGGCCACATAACCACCTTTGGAGGGCATCCGGTAATTGCAGCAGCCAGCCTGGCAACCTTAAAAGAAATTACAGAGACTGACATAATGGCGCAAACGCTGCAAAAAGAAAAACTGTTCCGTAGCCTGCTGGTGCATCCGCTTATAACAGAGGTGCGCGGTAGAGGCCTTATGCTTGCCGCAATGACCGAAAGTGCTGATATCACTAACAAAGTGATACTGCGTTGCCATGAGCGTGGCGTTATTTTATTCTGGCTTTTGTTTGAAGGGCGTGCTATACGCATTACCCCGCCACTCACAATTTCGGAAGATGAAATACGCGAGGGATGTGGCATTATTATTGAAGTTATGAATGAAATATTAAATGAACAAACACGTTTAGCATAAATAATTGTTAATTAAATTGTTCAAAACAATTACCGCATTATTACTTTTTGGAGAAACATTTCGTAACTTTAAAAAGGATAATTTAAACAAAAGAGTATGAATTTGAGCCACGAAGAAGAAGATCGCAGTTTATCCTTATCAAAGTTTGAATCGATGTTGAAAACCAACAAAGTATTTTTCTTTGATTCGGAAGAGTTTGAAGATATTATCCTTCACTACCTGGACAGCGGGAAAATAAACCTGGCAAGAAAAGCCCTTAAACTAGGGCTGGACCAGCACCCAAAATCAACCGGGTTAAAATTAGTACAGGTAGAAATACTGGTGTTTGATGATAAGCTGGATCTGGCAGAACGTTTATTGAATGAACTGTATGCTATAGAGCCTACTAACGAAGAAATATACATTCAGAAAGCCAATATATATTCTAAACGCGACCAGCATGATAAAGCGGTTGACCTGCTGAAAACCGCCCTTACCTATACCGATGATTACGCCGATGTATACTCACTTATAGGTATGGAGTATTTATTTATGGATAACCTTGAGGAGGCTAAAGAAAGCTTTATAAAATGCCTTGACGAGGATACCGAAGACCACTCTGCATTATATAATGTAGTGTACTGTTTTGATTTTCTGGATCAAAACCGTGAAGCTATAACCTTTTTAAACAGTTTTATAGATAAAAACCCATACAGTGAGGTAGCATGGCACCAATTGGGCAGGCAGCATTATACCTTAAAAGAGTTTGACCTTGCATTACGTGCTTTTGATTATGCCACCCTGATAGATGAAAGCTTTTTAGGCGCTTTTCTTGAAAAGGCCAAAACGCTGGAACGGCTTAAAAAATATCAGGAAGCTATAGACTGCTATACCATTACAATGGAGCTGGATGACCCTACCTCTTTTGCATTGCTGCGCGTAGGTAAATGTTATGAAAAGCTGGGAAACACACAAAAGGCACTTAAATTTTATCTGAGAACGGTACATGAAGATCCATTGCTTGATAAAGCCTGGATAGCCATTACCGATTTTTATATTCGTCGTAAAAACTACCAAAAAGCATTGTACTATGTAAACAAAGCTATAGGTATTGATAACGAGAACAAACTGTACTGGAAAAGGTATGCTGTAATAAACCGGGCATTGGGCTTTCATGAAGAGGCAGAAGAAGGCTACCGGAAGGCTGTAGAATTTGGCGACAGCAATTTAGATACCTGGCTTTTCTGGACAGACTCTTTAATTACACTTGGAGAGTATGATTCTGCCATAAAAGCACTTATTGATGCTACGGAGTATTTCCCTGAAGAATATGAAATAGAATACCGCCTTTCGGGATTGTATCTCATGGAATCTCAAAATGATAAAGGTGTTTTTCACCTTAATAATGCACTAAGGCTAAATTACAGGCACCACACCCTGTTAGAAGAATTTTTCCCCGGTATTTTTGCCTCAGATCTTGTTCAGGATGAAATGAAAAAATACAGGAAACATTAAAATAATATACAACTCTTATATTTACCCCGGTACATTTTTGTACCGGGTTTTTTATTTATAGAAAGCAAACCGCTATCTTTATTATCCATAAACCAACCGTTGTACTTATAGGGTATATTTTAATTTTAGACTTTTGAAATGAAACCAAAAAAACCAAAACTTTACGGGTTAATAGGCCGCAATATACACTACTCTTTCTCTGCCTCATATTTTAAAAATAAATTCGAAAAGCTTGGTTTAATCCATTGCACCTACCAAAACTTTGACATCCAAAACATAGAACAGTTAAAACAAGTTCTTTCGGGGAATAAAAAGATAAAGGGGCTTAATGTAACCATACCTTATAAAGAAGATGTGATACCACTTCTAAACAAACTTTCTAAAACCGCAAAAACCATAGGAGCAGTAAACACTATTGCCATAAGCAAAAAAGGTATTTTAAAAGGCTACAATACAGATCATTATGGCTTTAGAAAATCATTAAAACCGCTTTTAAAACCACATCATAAAAAAGCACTCATACTGGGTACGGGTGGCGCCTCAAAGGCAGTAGCCTACGCATTGAGAAGACTTAAAATAGAATATGATTTTGTATCGCGTACAGCAACTGAGAGTATATTTAGCTATAGCCAGCTTAAAAGCGATATTTTTGAAGAATATACTATTATTATTAATACCACACCATTAGGCACAAATCCAGATACAGAAAACTGCCCACCGCTGGATTACAGCCTTTTTACACCACAACATATTGCGTATGATTTAGTATATAACCCCCAAAATACCACTTTTATGCAAAAGGCAGCGCAACAGGGTGCTACAGTAAAAAACGGTTATGATATGCTGGTATTACAGGCAGAGAAAGCCTGGAGGATATGGAATTCTAAATAATATTTGTGTTGATTTACAAAGTTTTTACGAAATAATGCAGATTTTTATGTTTCCCTTTGAATTTTAAGCTTGCTTTCTTATCTTTCGGCAATAAAGCAACATAACCTATATAAGCATTTATAGAATGTCAGATCACAAGAATGATAACCTGCAAAACGCAGAAGGAGAGAATATTAAAGAGGCCACCGAAAGCTTTGAGCATGGCTATACCTCAGATAGTAAACCCGCAGATAACAATGAACTGCCGGAGGATACTAATGATATAACGCCACTTACCGAAACGGAAGGACAGATGCCTTTTGCACCGGAAGAAATTTTAAATCCTGAAAAGGAAAAGGTAGCCGGTGAAACGGAAGAGGCTCTGGCTGAAAAACTACCTCAGCACGAAGCGGCTGAAACAGTTGAGCCCGCCAAAGATGAAGAGGATTCTGACAATGACAATGACGACGAAGAAGCTGAAGGGGATGATGATGACCATGACCATCATGATGAAATTCCTGAATATGGTGCCCTGAGCATGCAGGATCTTACAACTGAACTTGAAAAACTGGCTGCTACAGAAAATGTTATGTCTGTTCGCAACCACATTGAAGAAATACGCAAAGAATTTTATAGCAAATACAACGAATTTATTGAAGAGAAAAAAGAAGAATTTAGCCATGACAGCGACAATGAAGGGCTTGATTTTGAATATAATTTTCCACTCAAAAATAAATTTGACGACTTATATAATACCTATCGCACAAAAAAAAGCAACCATTTTAAAAAGACACAAACCGAAAGGAAAAGCAACCTTGAAAACAGGCTTGCTATAATTGAAGACCTTAAAAACCTGGCTGACGGTGGTGCCGAATCTATGGGCGATGCACTAAAACAGGTTAATGAACTACGCGAAAAGTGGAAACACGCAGGCCCTATACCACGCGATAAATATAACCATGTATGGAATAATTTCCATTTTCATTTAGAGCGTTTTTATGATCACCTGCATCTTGACAGAGAAGCGCGTGACCTTGACTTTAAGCATAACCTTGAGCAAAAACAAAAGATAATTAGTCGTACAGAAGAGCTTTTGCAGGAAGAGGATGTAAACAAGGCCTTTAAAGAATTGCAGGGACTGCATAAAATATGGAAAGAAGACATTGGCCCTGTATCGCGGGAAAACCGCGAGGAAATATGGAACCAGTTTAGTGACCTTACCCGCCAGTTACATGATAAACGCGAAGGTTTTTTTGCAGAAAGGCGCGAACAGGAAAATGAAAACCTTAGCCGCAAAAAAACGATAATTGCTCAAATAGAAAATATTGCCAACCAGGAGGTAGCAAACCATGGCGAATGGAAAGGCCAGATTGGTAAAGTAGAAGCGCTTAGGGAACTGTTTTTTAAAGCTGGCCGTGTACCTAAAGAGGTAAATGAAGAAACCTGGGCGGCATTTAAAAACGCAGTAAGACATTTTAATAGTGTTAAAAATGCTTTTTATAAGAATATTAAAAAAGACCAGCAGGAAAACCTGAATAAAAAATTAGAATTGGTAGAAAAGGCTAATGCCTTAAAAGACAGTGAAGATTTTCAGGCTACGACCGAGGTGATGAAGCAAATACAGGAAGACTGGAAAAAAATAGGGCATGTGCCAAGAAAGTATTCTGATAAAGTGTGGAATGACTTTAAAGCGGCATGTAATCATTATTTTGACAGGCTTCATGCGCAGAGGGATGCATATAAAAAAGATGAAATGGAAGCCTTTGACAGGAAAAAGGAATATCTGGATAATATGAAGGATATTGAACTTAGTGGCGACCATAAAACAGACCTTGATGTTATTAAAAAACATATTGAAAACTGGAAAGCGCTTGGGCGTGTACCACAATCACGAAAGCATATAGAAGGCAAGTTTAACAAAGTGCTTGATAGCTTGTTTGATAAGCTTAGCATGAGCAAGAAAGAGGCCGAGATGGTTAAATTCAGCAACAGGCTTGAGCAACTTGCCGATGATGATGATACCCGCAGGATTGATAATGAACAGATATTTATAATGCGGAAAATTGATGAGGTACAGTCAGAAATACTACAGCTTGAAAATAACATCCAGTTTATTTCTAATGCTAAGGCCGATAACCCGTTTGTAAAAGAGGTAAACAAAAACATTGAGCGCCACAAAGAAGAGCTTAAAACCTGGAAGGAAAAACTCAGTAAGATAAAAAACCTTAAACAGGAATAACTTAAAAAACCAGCGCAATGCTGGTTTTTTTATCCTTTCTATTGTATATGGAGCTATACTATTCACTTTCAATACTTATAGTACTGGCAAGCATTTTTGCCTATTTTAATGTACGCTTTTTAAAGCTGCCCTCAACTATTGGGGTTATGATAATTGCTATGGGGGTATCTATATTCCTGGTGGCATTTGGCAATATATTTCCACACACACTTAAAAGGCTTTCTGCATTAATTACCCAGTTTGATTTTACCGAACTGCTTATGGGCGCCATGTTGAATTTTCTGCTGTTTGCAGGTGCCATACATATCAATATTAAAGACCTTAAGGAACAGCGTACCCCTATTATAACATTTTCAACCGTAAGCGTTATTATCTCCACTTTTGTTGTAGGCACGCTGGTATATTACATACCAATTAAAGATTTAGAAATTCCTTATATATACTGCCTGCTGTTTGGGGCACTTATCTCCCCTACCGATCCTGTGGCGGTTTTGAGCATCCTGAAACAGGCAAAAGTGCGAAAGTCACTGGAAACAAAAATTGCAGGAGAATCGCTATTTAATGACGGCGTTGCCGTAGTGGTTTTTGCGGTGATATTAGAATTGGCACAGGGCAATGCCGAAGACCTAACGCCGCTAAATATATTATGGCTGCTTATAAAAGAAGCCGGTGGCGGTTTTTTACTTGGGTTAATACTGGGTATTACCGCAGCACGTTCTATGCGTAAAATTGATGATTATAAAGTTTCGGTGCTGATAACACTTTCTGTGGTAATGGGTGGCTATCTTATTGCGCGATATTTGCACATATCAGGGCCGCTTACCATGGTTATTGCCGGCATAATGATTGGCAATTTAAGAAAACGCTATGCCATGTCGGCCACCACAAAAGACTACCTTGATAAGTTTTGGGAGCTTAATGATGAAATACTCAACGCCATACTGTTTCTTTTTATCGGGCTTGAAATACTTATGATAAAAAACCTTGATGATTATTGGATACCCGGTTTAGCTTGTGTGGTACTTGTTCTTGCTGCACGGTTTATTTCTATTTGGCTGCCTACCAAATTTATACGTTTCAGGGAAAAATTTTCTTCCGGCACCATTAAAATACTCGTTTGGGGAGGCTTGCGCGGTGGCGTATCCATAGCATTAGCACTTTCAATAAACGAAAATCCTTATAAACGCGTTATAATAGCCATTACTTATTTTGTAGTAGTATTCAGTATTATTGTACAGGGATTAACGATAGGTAAATTTGCTGTCAAAATATTAGACAGGGAAGAGCAAAATCATAAAGCCTTTACTCCTAAAACCGAAAATTGAGTTTTGAATTACTGCCTTTCTCATAAATAGTTTTATTTACGCAATAGCATCAGGCAGTATCTTACCGGGATTAAGTATATTTTTAGGGTCAAAAAGCTGCTTTATACCTTTCATCAGTTGCAGCTGTACTGGTGAAAAGGCAATATCCATATAGTTTTTCTGCACATAGCCAATACCATGTTCCCCACTAAGGGTGCCTTTTAAAGATACTGTTAACTCAAAAATTTCACGTATTCCTTTCGGTACTTCTACTTTCCAGTTTTCATCGGTCATATCGCCCTTAATAATATTTACATGCAGGTTACCATCTCCGGCATGACCATAACAAACCGAATGAAAACCGTATTTTTTGCCTATCTGTTTAATACCTTTCAGCAAAACAGGTAACTCATAGCGTGGTACCACAGTATCTTCCTCTTTGTATACCGAATTTGATTTTACTGCCTCGGCTACGGTACGGCGCAGTTTCCATAAAGCATTTTTCTGTTCTTCGGTATCAGCAAAAAGAGGTTCGTCAATAGCAAACTGCTCTGCCACCCCCATTATTTTTTCTGCTTCGCTAAAAAGCACGTCAGGATAATTACCATCAACTTCAACAAGTAAATGTGCCTCAACTTCAGGTTTAATATCAAGGTTTACATGGTCCAGATATTTCAACCCCCAGTCTATAGCATCGCGCTCCATAAATTCAAGTGCACTGGGTACCACCCCGGCCCTAAAAATGGCAGCTACCGCCTCACATGCCTGCGCTGCCTTAAAAAACGGGATAAGCATGAGTACATTATGCGTAGGTTTAGGTATAAGCTTTACCACTATTTTGGTAATAATGCCTAAAGTGCCTTCGCTGCCCACCATTAACTGTGTAAGGTTATATCCTGTTGAATTTTTAAGCGTGTTGGCGCCTGTCCATATAATTTCGCCGCTGGGCAATACCACTTCAAGATTTAAAATATAATCTTTAGTTACACCATATTTTACAGCACGTGCACCCCCACTATTTTCAGCAACATTGCCACCAATGCTGCAACTACCCTGGCTGCTGGGATCTGGTGGGTAAAATAGCCCTTTTTCTAAAGCGGCTTCCCGCAAAACCTGCGTTATTACAGCAGGCCCGGTTATAGCCTGCAAATTTTTTTCATCAATTTCAAGAGAGGTAAAACGCTCCATGCTCAGGCCAATGCCGCCGTGTATGCTTAATGCCCCGCCGCTAAGCCCTGTACGTGCGCCAATGGGCACAACAGGTATAACATGCTCATTTGCCAGCTTCATGATTTGTGAAACCTCATCAGCAGTACCTGGTTTTACCACCACCGTAGGCGGAAAACTAAAATCTTCGGTTTCATCATGCCCGTATGCCATTCGGGTTGGCTCGTCAGTAAAAACATACCGGGAACCGGCTATTAAGTGTAGCTGTTTTAAAAGAGAATCTGTAAACATAGTACTGTAATGTATTGGCTTCAAAAATACATCTTAAAATAATTACACAATAATAAAGTTACAGATGAAATTATTTACTGAAAATATATCTTTTCCTGCGCGGTATAAGGCCATCAACCGAAAACTTACCGGGACCAGTTAAAAGCAATACTATAAAAACGGTAAGGTATATAATCCCAAGTTCCTGTTTCATAAGCCCGTCATTAGCATGTACAATAAATACTACCACAAACATTGTAATAATAAGGGGTATGGTAGCTAAGCGTGTTACAAAACCTATGATTAAAAGCGAAGCACAAATTAATTCTGCAAACACGGCCAATACCAGTGTAGTAACCTCTCCCACCCCTATTGGATTGGCAAACTGTATAGGATCTTCAGCTACAAGCATCTGGTACTTTTGCCAGCCATGTGTAAGCATCAATCCACCGGCCATGAGCCGCAATAGTAAAAGACCTATATTAGTTAATTTTTTATTAATTGTAGCCGTAAATGTGCCCATAATTACAGAATTAAAATTTTTTGAGTGCCACTAATTTAAAAATATTGGAGGGCAAATAAAAATTACAACCTGTTAATTATCTATTATTTATTTTATAACTACATATTTTTGAATTAATTACATTTTAACATGTAAGAAATAACTTATTTTAACATTATGTTAACTTTTAAGGAATATATACCAAAGTGCTAAGGTTAAAAAAGATAGCGGAATACCAATACCTATCATCATTCCCGCCAACTTGGGCTTCAATCCGTTAGCTGATGCAAGAATTGCTGCAGTTATCATTGGCGGCATAGCCGCCTCAAGCACACTAACGTGCATCGCCTGGCCACTATGCCCAAATACCCAATAGTATAGTATAAAAATAACCAGCGGTGTAATAATGAGTTTAAAAAGCAGTCCCAGCCATAAAAACTTCCAGTGCCGGCTCTTTATATCTATCTTAAGCTGCAATCCAACAGCTACCAGTGCAATAGCGGTTACCGTATTGCCAAGCCGTAAAAAAATATCCTGAAAAAGAGGTATAAAATCAAAACCGGAGATGTTAAGACACAGGCCAATAAAAAACCCTACAAAAGGAGGGAAAAACAATATGTTTTTAAGTAAATCTATCCCCGCTACCCTTTTACCTGAAAATTTAAGTGCCGTAAAAATGCCCAATGTAGAAAGCACCACAAAACTACCAGGCTGGTCTGTTATTATGGCTACCTTTAAACCATCCTGCCCATAGAGCGCCTGTATTACAGGGTATCCAATAAAAGAGGTATTACCTAGTCCTCCCAGTAAAATAAGGCATCCTGTTAATTTACGGGGCCACAAAAATATTTTTGAAAGGCTGGTAAAAAACAGCCACGACAATAAAAAGCCTATCCACGCCACACCTGCCGGGTATAACAATGATGTATCTATTTTTATTTTTGGTATATAATATAATGAAAGTGCCGGGAGCGAGATATAGATTGCAAACTGGTTTAGGGCAACATGTGCATTTGCAGGTACTTTTTTTATGCGGCGCAGGGCAACACCGGCAAATAAACAGATAAAAATGAGGATAATACTACCCATAAGGTTATAAAAATTAAAAACACAGTATAAAGCCTATAAAGCACAAAGCCGCTAAATTATTGGCAAAATAAAGCTAAGTAAAATAAATTCTTGTTATTTTCGTAGTATATTTTATTACAGAATGATTTCGGGTAAGTTTGCCATTAACCTACATATATTAAGCCTTATGACCAGGCATCCTGATGAATACCTTTCATCAGAATTTTTGGCCGGAAGTATGAATATCAATCCGGTGCTGGTGAGAAAAGAGATAGGCAATCTGAAAAGAAATAATATTGTTGAGTGCCGAGAAGGTAAATTTGGAGGTTCGCGCCTTGCTATAAACGCATCCGCCATAACACTTCAGGATATATTCAATATTACTTTTGAAAGCCTGTCTTTTGGTTACTGTAAAAATGAGCCTAACCCCCAATGCCCAATCGGTAATAAAATAAATGATAACCTTGACCTTTTATACAACGAAATTAATTGCGAAATTAATAAAAAGCTCAATGCAATTACATTAAGCGATTTTACGTCGGGGTTCTAATAGTGTAACATAACTTTTAACTGTCCTAATTACTATGAAAATAGCTATAATTGGCGCCACAGGGTTTGTTGGTACTGCCCTGGTAAATGAATTTGCCCACCGCGGCCACCGTGCCACCGCTATAAGCCGAAATCCTAAAGATGATGCGCCTCACGGTATTACTTATGTAAAAGCCGACGTTTTTGATACCGCTAACCTTGCCGAAGTGCTTAAAGGCCATGATACGGTTATAAGCGCCTACAACCCCGGTTGGGATAACCCTGAAATTTATGATGATTACCTTAAAGGGGCCAGGTCTATACAACAAGCCGTTATAAAAGCCGGGGTTGACCGGTTTATAGTTATTGGCGGCGCAGGAAGCCTTTATGTTTCATCTGATTTACAGCTTGTTGATACGCCAAAATTCCCGGAAGAATATAAACAGGGGGCGCTTGCCGTAAGGGATTACCTTAACGTTTTAAAAAAACAAAAAGACCTGGACTGGGTATTTTTCAGCCCTGCTATAGAGATGCATAAGGGCATTGCCACCGGCCGTACCGGAAAATACCGCCTTGGGTTTGACAGCCCTGTGTTTGATGACCAACATAGGAACACACTATCAGTAGAAGACCTTGCATTTATTATTGCCGATGAAACAGAAACACCACGGTTCCGCAGGCAGCGTTTTACTGCCGGATATTAGTATATAAAGTTAGTCTTCGCAAAAGATAATATAGGGGCAGTTTGTGAACTGCTCCTTTTTTTATGCCATAATTAACTGTATTTTTACCTTAAATATTTGGCCCTACCGTGACAGATAACAGCAACAGTAATGAAACCCACAAGAAAGCTCTGCAACCTGAAAGCATAAATGCTGCTTCGGCAGGATATATTGCGGGGCTGCGGAAAAATGCACCCTCTGCAAAAGCACTTGCCCAGGGAGTGCTTAATGGTGATATTACAGCGCTAAGCAGGGCCATAACGCTTATTGAAAGCGCTAATCCAAATCATTTTGAAAAGGCTGCAGAGGTTATTGCACAATGCCTGCCCCATGCTAATAAATCTGTACGCATTGGTATTACAGGTGTTCCCGGTGTGGGCAAAAGCACGTTTATAGAAGCTTTTGGCAAATATCTTACAGGTATAGGCAAAAAAGTGGCTGTCCTGGCGGTAGACCCCAGCAGTACAGTGTCTCACGGGAGTATTTTAGGCGACAAGACCCGTATGGAAGAACTCGTTAAAGATAAAAATGCCTATATAAGACCTTCTGCCTCGGGGGAAACTTTGGGAGGTGTGGCTCAAAAAACGCGGGAATCTGTCATACTTTGCGAAGCCTGTGGATTTGATACTATTTTGATAGAAACTGTGGGTGTAGGCCAGAGTGAAACTGCAGTGCACAGCATGGTTGATTTCTTTCTGCTGTTGCAAATAGCAGGTGCGGGAGATGAATTACAGGGTATAAAACGGGGTATAATGGAAATGGCTGACCTTGTAGTTATAAATAAAGCTGATGGCGATAATACACATAAAGCCAATTTTACAAAAACAGAACTTAACAGGGCATTGCATTATTTTCCGCCTAAAGCTTCGGGTTGGCAGCCAAAAGCCATGACGTGCAGCGCTGTAAACCGTATTGGTATTTCTGAAACCTGGCAGCAAATAGAACGTTATATTAACCACGCAAAAAATAATGGCTATTTTGAAATGTGCCGCCATAAACAAAACACGTATTGGTTTACTGAAACCATACACCAACTGCTGTTAAACCGTTTTTATAGTAATAGTGAAACAGCCTCACACCTTGAAACAGTAAAAAAGGCGGTACAAAATGGTGAAATATCACCTTTTGCCGCCGCCAGTATAGTACTTAAAAAATATTTCTCTTCCTAAAGTTACTGTGCTTCGTACCGCTCCATTTCGCGGTCATAAAATTCATTTGCAGCAGTAATAAGGGTTTCCATCTCTGCCTCAAGCTCATTTTCATCTATATCATCTGGCTCGTCAATAAATTCAACCTCATCATCTTTAAGGTTAATTATAAAGCGTGGATAATCCAGGTGAATAATAAAAATATCTTCCGGAAAGTCGGTGTTATCTGCCAATACAAATTTTGGTAATTCCATATAACTATATTTATAACTTTAAACTAAGCCCCGTGTACTGGCACTTTAGCCAAAAGCCGGGTGGTTAAATAATGAAAGCGAAGATACAAAAATAATGCTGCTGCGGTAAGCCCGCTCAGTAGCCCTATCCATATACCGGTAGCTTTTAATTCTGTATGCAGCCCAAGGTAATAGGATATAGGGAAACCGATAACCCAGTAAGCCACAAAAGTAATAAGTGTAGGTATTTTTACATCCTGAAGGCCGCGTAATGCTCCTAATACCACTACCTGTATACCGTCTGACAGTTGAAAAACAGCTGCCACAATTAGTAGCGTTGAAGCAATACTGATGGCTTCTGTATTGTCGCTAAATTGCAATGTGTCATCTAGGTTAAGAAAAATTAGCGGTAACTGGTTATGAAAAACAGTAAACACCAATGCAAACACTATCTCTATCATTACAGCAAGTAAAAATATAGACCGCGCTACTACTTTTAGCTTATTATAATCCCGCAGGCCTTTTTGGTTGCCTACCCGTATAGTGGCGGCTACGCTTAACCCAACTGCAAACATAAAGGTAAGTGAAGCAAGGCTAAGCGCAATCTGGTTAGCAGCCTGGCTGTTTTTGCCAATGCTACCGGAAAGCCATATAGCGGTGTTAAACAAAGCTATTTCAAAAAACATTTGCATTGATGAAGGTACACCCAGGGCGGTTATTCGGCGCAAAATACTTTGTTTTATCTCTTTTATCCTAAAACCGGTAAAATAACTTATAAGCTTTTCATTTTTAGACATTATATAATGCATATACAACAGCATTACTATACGCGAAACCAAAGTGCTCACTGCTGCCCCAACAATACCAAGTTCCGGAAAAAAGCCTATACCGTATATTAAAAAATAATTGAGTATTACATTAATAATATTAGCTACTACTACAGCATACATAGCGTATTTTGTAAAGGCAAGGCCATCGGCAAATTGCTTGTACCCCTGAAACATAATCATAGGTACGAGTGAAAATGCCACCAGGCTGGTATAGGGCCCGGCTAGTTGTACTACCTCCTGCGGCTGACCCATATAAAACATAGACGGGCGGGCAAGCCATACTGCAATAAAAAGTGCCAGGCCTAGCAGGGTACACATAAAAATTCCGTGGTGAAATACAGAGCGTACCTTTGAAACGTCTTTTGCTGCATCTGCTTCGGCAACCAAAGGGGTAATAGCAGTAGAAAAACCAATACCTATAGACATAGCCATAAATATTATACTATTACCCAAAGAGGCAGCAGCCAGTTGTGCCACCCCTAACTGCCCCACCATTATATTATCAATTATACCTGTAATGGTATGGCCCAGCATTCCTAAAATTACCGGATAAGCGAGACTTATGTTATAACGAGATTCTTTTATATAGACTGATAAACGCACTTTTTGAACAATTTTGGAGCAAATGTAGCAAGAAGAAGGTTATGGAAATACAGCTAAACGCCAAATAAATAATGAATTATCATTATACACGGCAGTTTTCTAAAAATTATAATATCATTTGTAATAAATTAACTTTTAATTACAATACTTCACAACACAATCAACATAATTTTACAACACAAAAATTAAATTAATTATGAGAATTTTAAAGACATTTGTTTCAGCTATTATTTTTTTAAGTGGTGTGTATACTGCCTCTGCACAGGACATACCTAACGACAATTACAAACAAGGTTTTCGTCTTGGTGTGGGTCTGAGTGCAGGTGTGCCAACAGGAGACAGTTTTAGTTTTGGGCTGGGCGGAGATGTAAGGCTGCAATATGACCTTTCACGGAAAACTTCTTTAACCCTTACAACTGGTTTTACTAATCTTTTCAGTAAAGAAGATTATATTAAAGATTATGGGTATATACCCGTAAAAGCAGGATTTAAGGCTTTTGTACTTAAAAACAGCCTTTATATACTTGGCGAGGCTGGTGCAGGATTTGCTGTTACAAATAATTATAACGACAGTTTCTTTTTATGGTCGCCGGGTATAGGTTATGCTAACGATATTATTGATATCAGCGTGCGTTATGAAGGCACAAATGATACTGAAACAGGACAGGTGGCTTTACGCCTGGCTTATGGTTTTGGGTTATAAGCTTATTTAATATATATACCTAAGTACATTACTAACCCTAAAAACCTGTTACTTTTTTTGTGACAGGTTTTTTTATACATTTATAGTGCAAATTATTTCTAATGACATTATTTGTTATTGACTGGACCCTTATGGATACAACCCCACTGCTTGAACTTTGCCGTGAAAGCAGCCATGAGGTGGTAGGCTATGAATTTGCTGATGGTGGGCGGGCCTATAAAAAAACAGGGGAATTAAAACCTGATGCCATTATCATTAATTACAACATAAAACCCTCTCACGGCAAAGAAACCGCCGGCAGTATTAAAAACCGTAAATCAACAGCACAGATACCCATATATTTTATTGACGGGGAGGTTGAAGATAATGAGCATTGCAATCATTTGGGTATATGCCTTTCTTCGGAAGAACTGAAAGAGTTATTAGAAAGCTGACAGAATAATAACCAAAAAACCTTCAAAAAAAGAACGGACTACCTTAGACCGTAACTTAAAATGTGAAGCGGAAAGGAAAGCAAATAATGCAATATTACGGCGCTTGATCTCTAAGCGCTTTTTTATAGGCTCTTATATTTTCGGCTACCTCATCATTTACATCCGGCTCATGGAAATTATATTTCTGCAGTTCCTCCAGCAATATGGTAGCAACAATCAGCCGTGCCGTTTTTTTATCATCGGCAGGTATGGCATACCAGGGTGCATTATCTTTAGAGGTGTTATTTATGGCCTCGCCATAATAGTTACGGTACTCGTCCCATAATTCACGTTCTTCCAGGTCGGCCGGATCAAACTTCCAGTTATGGCTTTCCAGGTCCAGCCTGCGCAGCAGGCGTTGGCGCTGTTCTTCTTTACCTATATTCAGGAAAAATTTAAAAACTATAGTACCGGTTTGCGTAAGGTGCTCTTCAAAATTATTAATCTGTTTATAGCGTTGCTGCCAAAAATTATCAGGAATATCTTTTACTTCTTCAATGCCCGGCAGGTGTTCATTCAATAAATATTCCGGATGCACACGCGTAACGAGCACATTTTCGTAATAAGAACGGTTAAACACCCCAAACTTTCCTTTATCGGGTAACGCCTTATAATGCCTCCACAAATAATCATGCCGCAATTCATCTAACGATGGTTTTTTAAAACTGCTTACCACTACCCCACGTGCATTAAAATCTTTAAACACATGTTTTATAAGGCTGTCTTTGCCCGATGTATCCATACCCTGCAGGCAAATAAGCACACTGTAGCGGTTATTGGCATACATTTTATCCTGCAATGCCCCCAGTTTTTTGCGGGTTTCTTTTAAGGCCTGCTTCTTTTGCTTATTGGTAGTACCAAGGTCAAATGCTGTAGGCACTTTAGTAATTGCAAAGTTTTCTGTTACTTTAAAATCATCGGGGTGTATATTCTTCATAAACAAATTGCGTTATCTTTATATAAAGTTAACCAATAATACGCCCCCGGGCATTACAGAAATATATAAGATTATGCAAAAGTTTACTTTAGAGGTATTATTTCATATTATAGGTATAAGCGCTGCTTCTGGCCTGTTTTATACTAATAATGCCCTTTATATAACATCAGACAACAGCCATATACTATATGAATACCATACCGACACACAAAAGCTGGATAAAACAGCGCTGGTAGCCGACACCTATACCGGGCCGCTGGAAAATATACCCAAAAAAGATAAACCTGATTATGAAGCCCTGGCTGTACATGGCAACGACATGTATTTGTTTGGCTCGGGAAGTACCGAAAACAGAATGTTGATTGGACATGTTGACTATACTACCAAAAAAGTATACCCCAATATAGAAGCTATTGACTTATATATGGTAATGCAGGATTTTGCCGAACTGGCTCCTGAAGATTTTAATATAGAGGCTGCAGTAAATGATGGGGATACCTGGTATCTTTTTAACCGTGGCAACGGGCCAAAACAACAAAACATTGTATATACACTTACGGGTGATATAAGTGATACGGCTTTTCAGATTATTTATAACGAAATAAAACTGCCAAAAATAAATGGCACACGTCCCGGTTTTACCGATGCTGTTAAAGTAGCCGATAAACTCTATTTTATTGCCGCCGCCGAAAAAACAACGTCCACTTATGAGGATGGTACAATAACTGGTACACTAATGGGCCGCATAGATATTGAAACCATGAAAGTAGACTTTACTATCAAAATATCTGACACCAAAAAGTTTGAAGGTATTACCCTGTATAAAGATAATAGAGACAGCCTTGAATTTTTATTATGCGAAGATGGCGACAACAGTAACGCGAATGAAACGGATATTTTTAAGCTGACGGTTAACAAGTAGCCTGGTTGTTGGTTTGTTGCTAATGTATAGTATATGGTTGGTTAATAATCATATTCTATACGCTGAAACAAAAAAATTTACCCTCCTCCCAACCTTTTGCATGCTTTTGTGCTCTATATAAGCAAAGAGACTTATTGTGATAGACGAAAAACTTATATCTGCTTGCAGGAAAATGCACCGGGGCGCCCAACGGCAGGTGTATGACCTTATGGTGCCTAAGTTGTACCATACGTGCAAAAGATACCTTAAAAGCGAGGAAGAAATAGAAGAAGCAATGGCCGATGCTTTTTTTACCATTTTTACCAAACTGGACCAACTAAAAGAAAATAAGGCTTTTGAAGCCTGGTCGCGCAAAATAGCCGTAAACCAATGCCTGTTAACCTTAAAGCGTAAAGTAAACTTCAACATTTACCTTGAAGATGTAGCACGCAGCGCAGAACCCTCTCAAATGCAACCGGCCGCACTGGAAGAGGAAGATTTGCTGCATCTGCTGGATTACCTGCCCGAAGGTTGCAAAACGGTATTTAACCTTTTTGCCATAGAGGGCTACAGCCATAAAGAAATAGCATCCATGCTGAATATAAGTGAAGGGACATCAAAATCACAATTAAACGTCTCCCGCACAAAACTAAAAGATTTAGTTAACAGTGTTTATTACCAAAACAAGAGCAGCCATGGAACATCAAGATAAACTATATAAACAATTTGAAGAAGCTGCCCGAAAGGCTGAAGAGAAAAGCTTTGGGCGCGCAGATGCGATTTGGAACCGCGTTGAGGAAAAACTGGACAGCCATGAACAAAAGCGTACCGCAGTACGTTGGAGGTACATAAGCATAGCAGCGCTATTTGCCCTGTTTATTACTATTGGGTATGTATTTATGTACCAAAATAACTCAGCTATAACCCCTGAAGGTAATCCAAATAACAATATTACAGTTATAGATACCCAAAAAATAATTGAGGAATTTAGTCCCGAAAAAGCAAAAAAGCAGGTTGTTGTAAATACTGACTCGACAGATAGTGATATTGTTAAGAATAAACAAGAAATAACATTTACCGCTACAGTAACCAATAGTGCAGGTTTACCTATAAAAGATGCCAAGGTCTTTGTTAATAAGAACAAAGTAGCTTTAACCAACAAAAATGGCAAGCTTACAGTAAATACTATTATAGGTGATACTTTAAAAATACAATATAAAGGTATGATTGGTAAATCTATAGTTGCCAATAAAAGTAACCTGTATAATAATGTAGTATTAGCTGATGATGGACTCTATACAAAAAGCGGCAATAAGAATTTTAATAATGGATACTTAGCTTCAGTTGAAAAAGATTCAAAGAATCAGCTTACGTATTCGGGAACTGTAATTGATGAAACTGGCACGCCTTTTCCAGGAGTAAAAGTAATTATAAAAAATACCGGAAATTCAACAATAACCGATTTTGATGGCAATTTTTCAATACAAGCACACAAAGATGATATTATTTCTATTGCTTTAAATGGATATAAAACACAGGAAATAAAATTGTCAGACCAGTTGGTACTTAATATAAGTATGCTTCCTGAAGAAGTATCATTAAGCGAAGTTGTTGTAGAAGGTTATTTCTCAACTTCGAAAGCAAAGGCTGCTGCAGCTGTTACAAACGTAAAAACTGAAGTAGTTAATGATTTTAATTATTACAGGGGTAGGGTTTACAATAATCAGGAAAATGGGTTTGTGAATTCTGATAAAGAAACTACACAAAACAGGCCAAATGTAAGCTTCATTCAATCCTTACAAGGCCAGGTCCCCGGGCTAAACATTTCTACCGGTTCCGGGTCGCCACAGGGAAATAGTATTAAAATAAGAGGGGTAGCGTCTGTTAAGGGTGGTACCGACCCGCTTTACATTATAGACGGTGTGCCTGTGAGTTTTACTGCCTTAAAAATACTTGATAATGATGATATTGAATCAATAAACGTACTAAAAGAGGCGGAATTAACAGCAATATACGGCTCAAGGGGCAGTAATGGTGTGGTACTCATTAAAACCAAAATGAACAAAAGACAACGCAGAAAATTCTTTAAAAAAGTAGAAAAAGAAAGAGAAAACAACAGTACTACAGAAAACGTTCCTCATAAAATACCTATTGATAATGAAGAGTATGAGGCTTTTGAAGAAAATAAATTCCAAAACCCGGCCACTAACCCGCTGTCAACATTTTCTATAGATGTAGATAATGCCTCTTACACTAACATCCGCAGGTTTATAAACAATGGGCAGACAGTGCCTAAAGATGCGGTACGAGTGGAAGAAATGATTAACTTTTTTAAATATCAGTACCCGCAGCCGGAAGGTGAAGACCCTTTTTCTATCAATACAGAATATACCGTTTGTCCGTGGAACCCACAGCACAAGCTTTTAAAAATAGGGTTAAAAGGCAAGGAAATACATAAAAGGGAATTACCTGCAAGCAATTTTGTTTTTCTTATAGATGTATCCGGCTCTATGATAGCCAAGAATAAACTGCCCCTTTTAAAAGACAGCATGAAAATGCTGGTGGGCAAAATGCGTGGTAAAGACCGTATAGCCATAGTTATTTATGCCGGTACTGCCGAGGTGTTACTACCTTCTACTACAGGCTATGACGAAAAAATTATTCTTGAGGCCATTAACAGCCTTGAGGCAGACGGCACCACTGCCGGGGGCGATGGTATAAAACTGGCGTATGAAACCGCTGAAGAAAACTTTATTGAAGGCGGAAACAACCGTGTAATACTGGCTACCGATGGCGATTTTAATATAGGGCCTTCGTCTGATAAAGAAATGGAAGACCTTATAGTAGAAAAACGTAAAACCGGAGTGTTTTTAACCTGCCTGGGCTATGGTATGGGTAATTATAAAGACAGTAAACTGGAAACACTTGCCGACAAGGGCAATGGCAATTATGCTTATATTGATAACGAAGATGAAGCGAAACGTTTTTTAAAGAAAGGCTTTTACGGCTCTATGTACACTATTGCCAAAGATGTAAAAATACAGATAGAGTTTAACCCAAAACATGTGCAAAGCTATCGCCTTATTGGGTATGAAAACCGAAAATTGCAGGATGAAGATTTTACTAATGATAATATTGATGCCGGTGAACTTGGCAGCGGGCACACGGTAACTGCACTGTATGAAATTATTCCCGTAGGGATAAAAAGCCCCTACTTTACCCCTAATCCCGACCTGAAATACAGCCAGCCTGCAAAATTGGCTACTATGTATAATGAAGAACTGGCTACCATAAAATTCAGGTATAAAAAACCGGACGCAGATTACAGTAAAGAAATTGTAAAAATAATACCCGATAAACAGGTAGCGTTAAATAATGCTTCAACCGATTTTAAGTTTGCGGCCGCTGTAGCGTGGTTTGGGCTAAAGTTAAGGGATAGTAACCTTGTGCCTAATAAATCTACCTACAGCATAATAAACCTTGCTAAAGAGGGGCTTAAAGATGACCCTAATGGTTACCGGGCAGAATTTATTAAACTGGCTACACAATTAGAATAAAACTTTTATGGCTATGAAACTATTAATGACTTTATTACCAATCTTAATCATTTTCCCTGCAGTTTTACAGGCACAGCAAAAAGAACCTGTCGGCTGCACAAAAGGAGAAGTAGCGGGCGCTGTACTACAGTTTAAAAAGGATGCGGAAAATGGTACTATAAAATTGTATACCCTTAGCGGTTTACAGCCATTGCCTTTAGAAGATGAAAGTGTTTTCACTAAAAAATACGCAACATCATTTCATGATTTTGGGTGTGTTGCCCCGGCAAACCTGTCCTACTACCGCAATTATAATTTGCAGGTTTTTGAATACCTGAATTCAGAATTTGGTACTTCCTGGCAAAAGGAGCTCCCGCCCGGAATTATAGGATGGCAACATTATAAAGAAACCAACTGACCAATTTTTATAAAAAACCCCTGCAAAATTTTCTGCAGGGGTTTTGATTTATAGTGAAAACATAAAGTAATGTCTTTATTTACGCTCAATCTCCCTGAGGTTTTCCATCTTTTTGTGCTCCAGGAATTCTTTTATGCCTTCAAAATGTTCTTTTACACGCTTATTGCCAAATTCAAATACTTTGGTAACAAGCCCGTCAAGAAAATCCCTGTCATGAGACACCAGTATAAGCGTGCCATCAAAAGCCTTAAGGGCATCTTTAATAATATCCTTGGTTTTCATATCCAGGTGGTTAGTAGGCTCATCCAAAATAAGTACGTTAACAGGCTCCAGCAAAAGCTTTATCATGGCAAGGCGGGTACGTTCTCCACCCGAAAGCACCTTCACTTTTTTGGTCGTATCGTCACCACTAAACATAAAAGCCCCTAATATATTTTTTATCTGTGTACGTATATCGCCTTCGGCAATACGGTCAATGGTATCAAAAACAGTAATGTCGCCATCAAGCATTGCGGCCTGGTTTTGTGCAAAATAGCCTATTTTAGCATTATGTCCTATTTCCAGTTTACCACCGTCATGATTAATTTCTCCCATAATAGCTTTTATCATGGTTGATTTACCCTCTCCGTTTTTACCCACAAAAGCTACTTTTTGCCCTCTTTCTATTACCATACTGGCATTTTTAAATACCACATGGTCGCCATAGCTTTTATCTAGCTCTTCTACAATCACAGGATATTGGCCGGAACGCGGCGCCGGAGGAAATTTTAACCGTAGCGCTGAGGTATCTATCTCATCAACCTCAATAATTTCAAGCTTTTCCAGCATGCGCACACGCGATTGTACTTGCTCTGTTTTAGAGAATGTTCCTTTAAAACGCTCTATAAACGCCTGGTTATCAGCTATAAATTTTTGCTGCTCATCATACGCTTTTTGCTGATGGGCACGGCGGTCTTTGCGCAGCTCTAAGTAATGGGAGTATTTGGCTTTATAGTCATATATACGGCCCATGGTAACCTCAATAGTACGGGTAGTAATATTGTCTACAAATGCACGGTCATGGCTAATAACAATTACAGCTTTAGCACTATTTACCAAAAAGTCTTCCAGCCATTGTATACTTTCAATGTCAAGGTGGTTGGTAGGCTCATCCAGCAGTATCAGGTCCGGTTTCTGTAAAAGCAGCTTTGCCAGCTCAATACGCATACGCCAGCCTCCGCTAAATTCTGATGTAGGTCTGTTAAAATCCTCCCGTAAAAAGCCCATCCCGAGAAGTGTTTTTTCTACTTCAGCCTCATAATTTATTTCTTCTATACTGTAAAATTTCTCACTAAGTTCTGAAACCTTTTCAATAATCTTATAATATTCATCACTCTCATAATCGGTACGTACCGTAAGCTCTTCATTAAGGGCATCTATTTCGGCTTTCATTTTAAAAATATCTTCAAAAGCCTTACTGGCTTCTTCAAAAACAGTAGCGCTGTCTGCTGTTAATAAATGCTGCGGAAGGTAAGCAATAACACTGTCTTTTGGCGCCGATATGGCACCTGTTGAAGGCTTGCTGGCTCCCGCAATAATTTTAAGCAGCGTACTTTTACCCGCGCCATTTTTGCCCATAAGGGCTATTTTATCATTTTCGTTTATAGAGAACGAAACATCGCTGAAAAGCGTGGTACCGCCAAACTGTACCGAAAGCGCATCTACAGTAATCATTTACAATAAATTTTAAGCGGCAAAGATAGTATAATTAACATATAAGCCGGAAGAATAGTAAGGAGCAGTAATTTACGCTACCTTTTAAAAAGCAAAGGATTATATTTGATTGATATTAAAACCTATGTAATGGAAAAAAATGAAAATATCAATAAGTTTATTGGAGAAAAATTCAATGGCTCATTTATGAATAACACAAAATGGGACAAACTCTTAAAAGCCCTTACCGAAACGGTCGGAGAGATAGTTATACAATATAAACTCATTTATAAAGAGGAAATATGTTTAACTACATTCATCATGCCAGATATTAAGCCCTTTTTTTTAGAACCTATCTTATACAAAGAAATTGAATGGGTTGAGTTTCCGGCAGAATATAATATGCCTGTAAACACCCGGGAATCAAGAAAAAAAATAAATATAAAAATACAGGATGTAAGCTTAATAAAGAAAATCATTAACGAAACAGGCCAATATATAACAGAAGAAAGGGATGAAAGACTTAGACTTTACGCATACCGATAGCCGGAGCATTTAATATAAATATTCTCATAACCATTGCTACGAAAACGTTTTCTTTGTATATTTGAATAAGAACTTAAAATTGTACGGTTATGAAAAAATGGATGCGTTCCGGCCTTGTATGGGGCGGTATTTTATACATTTTTGCCATGGTTATTTTTCCTGTAATAGACCATGAGCGTTTTGATTTGGAAAAGCTCATTTTAGGTATACCCTTATGGATTGCTTTTGGCCTTACTGTAGGTTATTTGTTTGAAAGAAAGCCTAAACGTAAAAAACTGCTTAAAAGTAGATCAGCGTAAAATATCTTTTATTTTATCTCTGAATATAAAGTTGGTATTAATACCGTTGTGCCCCTGGTAGGGTAATAATATCACTTCGCAGTCAGTACATCCTTTTGCCAGTTGTTCAGAATTTTGATAAGGTATCAGGAAATCTTCAGTGCCATGAAAAAAGTATTTCGGGGCATTAATTTTATCAATCCATTTAAAGGTTTCTACAGGATATTTTTTCACAAAATCGGGAAGGTAAAAAGGAATTTTTTCATCGCACAACGATGATAATGAATAATAAGGCGCCTGTAAAATAAGTGCTTTTATATTTTTACCGGCAGCCAGGTGTGCTGCCATACCACTGCCTATAGAGTAACCTGCAATTACAATAGGCTTGCCTTTATACTCGCTTGCAATTGCCTGATAAGCCTTTTCATTATCATCAAACAATTGCTTTTCACTGTTTATTGTGCCACCGCTTTTACCATACCCTCTGTAATCAGGCACAAAGGTATCATATCCTAAAGATGAAAACACACTACCTGCTTTTTCTACCCATCCGAAATCATTACCTCCATTACCGTGCAGATAAAACACTAAACCTTTATGCTGACCTGATTTAACCAGCAGGCCATGCAATTTTATATTATCTTCTACTACAATATATTTTTCTTCAATACCATTAGGGAGTTCATTTACAAGGTAATTTGAGGGGAGTTTTTGTGGGTAAAATAAAAGTTTTTCCTGAAAAAAATATAAAAATATAAGCGCTACTGTATAAAATACAACTACAAATATTAAAATCCTGAATATGATTTTTTTTATATTATTATTTTTGGGTATTCCCCTCATTAGAGCTATTTATAATCAAATTTAGATGTATACCCACTATTAACTTTCTTCGTCATCTTCATCCATCTCTAAAAAAATAGGCTCAACCATTATTCTGTCAGCTAAAAACTCTACCCTATCCGTGATGATATCAGTAAAAAATATGCGCTGTGTTTTTTGTATGCTATTGCTCACACGGCTTATTTTAGACTCCAGTCTGTTTTTTAAAAGCAGTTCTGTATCATCAACAATAAACATTTTAAGTTGGTTAACATCATAGCCGGCTGTACTAAACATATCGTTTAGTTTTTGCGGGGTACCAATAAGTACATCTATACCATCAGATATTTGATTTTTGTCTTCATCCATATCTGTTTTCTCATATACGCCATAAGCCCTTAAATCGGTATATTTTGCATATTTTGAAAACATCTCCAGCATTTCCAGCACCTTTTCCTTATCCTGTACAATTACCAAAGCCCTTGGCGATTGCATAAAGGCTTTTTCAAGCCTTTGTATAACATGAATTACTATAGCTGTAGTTTTACCTTCGGAGGATGGCCCTGCAATTACACAATCAGCACCGCTTTTAATAGTTCCAAAGCTATCATTTTGTAATGTTGTCGGTTCGGTTAGCCCGGCTTCTTGGAGTGCTTTTTGTAAGTTGGTATTTATTTTCTTTAGTTTCACTTTTAAGAACAATCTATTATATTCAAATTATACAGCTTATTTATCTACACTTTTAGTGTATTGGGTAGCTGTAAATCTGACTTTTATTTACTGGCAAATAATTTTACATCACTTTCAGATATTTCACTCCCGCCAAGAATAATTAACCTTTCTACCACGTTTCGTAATTCACGTATGTTACCAGTCCAGTCATACTCCTGCAGGAGTTTAATGGCATCATCAGAAAATTTCTTTTGGGCTGTACCCTGCTCTTCAGCAATTTTTTGGGTAAAAAAGTCAACTAAAAGCGGTATATCATTCCGCCTTTCGTTCAATGAAGGTACTTTTACAAGAATAACTGCAAGGCGATGGTATAAATCTTCCCGGAAACGCCCTTCGGCAATTTCTGTTTTTAAGTCTTTATTGGTTGCAGCAATTACACGTACATCTACTTTAATATCTTTTTCGGCACCCACACGTTGCACCATGTTTTCCTGCAGGGCACGCAGTACCTTTGCTTGTGCCGAAAGGCTCATATCTCCTACTTCATCTAAAAAAATAGTGCCTTTGTTGGCTGCCTCAAACTTACCTGCCCTGTCTTTAACAGCGCTGGTAAAAGCGCCTTTTACATGCCCAAATAATTCACTTTCTATAAGCTCACTGGGTATGGCAGCACAGTTAACCTCTATAAACGGTGCACCAGAGCGTTCACTTTTTTCATGCAGCCAGTGGGCCACAAGCTCTTTCCCTGTACCATTGGGGCCTGTTATAAGCACACGGGCATCGGTTGGAGCTACTTTTTCAATAATACCTTTTATGTGTTCTATAGGCTCACTGCTACCCACCATTTCATAATTTTTGCTTACTTTTTTCTTCAGCATTTTATTTTCAACCACAAGCTCTTTTTTATCGAGCGCATTGCGGACAGTATTTAGCAGGCGGTTAAGGTCTGGTGGTTTAGATATGTAGTCAAATGCGCCTAAACGCATGGTTTGTATAGCTGTTTCAAGGTCGCCATGCCCTGATATCATTACAAAAGGGATTTCAGGCTTAATTTTTTTTACTGCCTCAAGCAATTCTACCCCATCCATTTTTGGCATTTTTATATCACAAAGCACAAGGTCATAATCGTCATTCTGTATTTTTTCGAGGCCATTGGCGCCATCTTCGGCTTCTTCTATCATATAAGTATCGCTTTCTTCGGCAAGTATTTTGCCCAGTACACGGCGTATAGCAGCTTCGTCTTCTATTATTAGTATTTTAGGCATTCTATTTTCAGTTTATTGCTTTTAAAGGTATTAGTAGCTTTCCCCTTAAAATTATTAATTATACACATGCATCACAAGTGTAGGCGCATTATTTTAACGTAAGTTTTTGCACTAATACCTCATCCATTTAAACAGTTCCTGGTAAGTTGGTTTTTTGCCGTACATTAAAATACCTACACGGTATATTTTAGAGGCAAACCATACTACAAAGAAAAACGTACCAAAAAGTATTGCTACAGAAAGGGCAATTTGCCAGAGCGGTACGCCAAAAGGTATGCGCATAAGCATAACTATAGGCGATGTAAAAGGTATCATACTAAACACCGTAGCTACTGTACCATTAGGATCGCTTATTACTGTAAAAAAGCCTACATAAACACCCAGCATAAGCGGCATGATAATAGGCAGTAAAAACTGCTGCGAATCTGTCTCGCTATCTACAGCAGCGCCAATGGCTGCATATAGGGAGCTGTATAGAAAATATCCGCCTATAAAGAAGATGATAAATGATATAAACATGGTAAGCAGGGGCAGTTTAAACAGTTCTGCAACATAAATGGCAGCATCGCTTTGGTTTGCCTGCTCCTGTGCCGCACCGGCTGCGCCCCCCATCTGGATGCCGAATACAGTACTGAGTGCAAAGATAAGCCCAAGCCCCAATACTGCCCATATAACAAACTGTAACACACCCGCCAGTGAAGTACCTATAATTTTGCCCATCATTAATTTAAACGGCTTTACCGAAGAAATAATAATTTCTATAATGCGGTTGGTTTTTTCTTCTATAACACTACGCATTACCATGTTGCCATAAATAATAACAAACATCATGATGAGATAGCCTGCGCCTCCTCCAAAAATTATCCTTATCAGTGTAGCTTCTTTATTGGTTTCCTCTCCTGAAAATTTGCTAAGCCGTATGGTTGCTTTTACATTGGCTTCTTCTATCTTTTTAGGATCAAAACCAAGGCTAACAAGGTTTTGCTGAGTAATTTTTTCATCAAGTATATCTTCAATATCACCTATAAAGTCAAGGCTTGGCGATTCGTTAGAGATATAGGCCACTTTATCAGAAAGCTGTTGTATACTATCTGCCTGGGGTATGTATATAAGGCCCTCATAGTTTTTAGCTGCATCTTCTTTAGCCTTATCCAGTGGCAGGCCAGACAGGTCGGTATATTTTACGTGGCTACCGCTTTTAAAATCATTTTTTAGCAAACCTGATGCATCATACAGCGCCACCTGAGATACCTCATCATTATTAAGGTTTGCCAAATAACCTATAAGTGCACCCATAGCTACAATAAGCAACGGGCTCAAAAAAGTCATTACTAAAAATGCTTTATTACGCACCCTGGCATTAAATTCTCTTTTTATTATAAGGGAAAGGCTCATACTACTTGTGGCTTACGGTTTGAATAAAAATATCGTTTACACTGGGTATTTTTTCTACAAAATGGGTTATCTCACCATGTTGCATTAAATATTGCAGCAATTCTTTAGAGGTGCTTGTTTCAGGTATCAAAACATCAAGCTTTAACTCTTCATCCAGTGTTTTAAAATTGGCCTGTTGCGTTTGATAGCGTGTAGAAATATCGGACAGTAACCCTTGAAAGTTATAAGGAGCTATACCTACCTGAAACGTATTGGTGCGGTGTTGTTTTTTTACTTCATGCAGCTCTCCTTCTATAAGCTTGTTAGATTTGTGTATAAGGGCTATGTGGTCGCACATATCTTCTACACTCTCCATGCGGTGGGTAGAAAATATAACTGTAGTACCCTTATCCCTTAATTCCAGTATTTCATCTTTTATGATATTGGCGTTAACAGGGTCAAAGCCACTAAAAGGCTCATCAAGTATTAAAAGTTTTGGCCTGTGCATTACTGTTACCACAAACTGTATTTTTTGGGCCATACCTTTACTGAGTTCCTGTATTTTTTTGTTCCACCAGCCTTTTATATCCAGCTTATCAAACCAATACTCCAGCTGCTCTTTGGCCTCACTTTTGGTAAGCCCTTTCAGTTGCGCAAGGTATAAGGCCTGCTCACCTACTTTCATGCTTTTATACAGCCCTCTTTCTTCGGGCATATAGCCTATCTGACTTATATGTTCCGGCTGTAGCTTTTCGCCATCTAACCAGACTTCGCCACTATCAGGGTATGTAATTTGGTTTATAATACGTATAAGTGATGTTTTACCGGCGCCATTGGGGCCTAAAAGGCCATAAATACTGCCCTTGGGCACCGATAGCGAAACATTGTCAAGCGCGGTATAATTGCCGTATTGCTTTACAACATTTTTAACTTCCAGAATTGGTGTCATTCAGAGATTTTTAATGATTAGTAAAAATACTAATATTTATACAACTGTATCTCATTATATTTTAAATAGAATGAGTATAAGTAAAAAACCCATCCTTATAATAAAACAAGGATGGGAAAAATTGCTATGAAAAAGAAAAATTCACTAGTTAACTAGTGGTATTCAAATGTATAAATAAATTCTTAAATTAAGAAAACATATCCTTAACTTTTTCAAAAAAAGATTTATCAGTTTTCTCAGGCTGAGGTATAAAATTATCGTCAGTAAGCGAATTCTCAAAAAACTGGCGTTGCTCTTTTGTCAGTGTTTTTGGCGTCCATACATTTACATGTATCAGTATATCGCCATTACCATAACTACTTACACCCGGCAATCCTTTACCTTTGAGCCTCAATATTTTACCTGATTGTATACCTTCTTCCAGTTTTATCCTGACCTTGCCATTAACTGTTTCTATATCTTTAGAGGTACCCAGGGCTGCTTCACTAAAGCTTATATACAAATCCATATGAAGGTTTTCCCCCTCACGTTTCAGGGTTGCATGTTCTATTTCTTCAATGGCTACAATAAGGTCGCCTGGTATGCTGTTCCCCCCGGGAGCATCATTACCCTTTCCTGTAACTTTTAGCTGCATACCTTCGGCTACACCGGCAGGTATTTTTATAGATACAGTTTCATCTGTCATTACCATACCCTGAGCATCGGCATGGTTGGGTTTACTTTCTATAATCTGGCCTGTACCACCACAACTATGGCATGTTGATGCGGTTTGCATGCGCCCCAGTATGGTGTTGGTTACCTTCATCACCTGACCAGAACCGTTACAGGTTGGACAGGTTCTATAGTTAACACCGCTTGCCTGTACTTTACGTTTTACCTTAACTTTTTTCTCTACACCATTGGCAATTTCTTCCAGGGTAAGTTTTACTTTAATACGCAGGTTACTGCCTTTCATACGGCGTTGACCACCTCCGCCGCCAAAGCCACCGAAACCGCCACCAAAGGCACTACCGAAAATATCGCCAAACTGGCTGAATATATCATCCATATTCATACCGCCGCCGCCAAAGCCGCCACCTTCAAAAGCTGCATGTCCATACTGGTCATACCTGGCTTTTTTATCGGGGTCGCTAAGCACCTCATAGGCTTCTGCAGCGAGTTTAAAGTTTTCTTCGGCCTGTTTATTTCCGGGGTTTTTATCGGGGTGATATTCTACCGCCTTTTTGCGGTAGGCTTTTTTTACCTGCTCTGCCGTGGCACTTTTATCTATACCCAGTATCTCATAAAAATCTTTCTTCATCTTAAACTTTTGGTTTTTAATTGCCCTTACTTACTTTTAGTTGCCTATTACTACTTTTGGAAAACGTATTATTTTGTCTCCAAGTTTATATCCTTTTTCAATTACATCAACAACTTTCCCTTTAAGGTCTTTAGTAGGTGCCGGAATCTGGGTAATTGCTTCGGCAAAATCGGCATTAAAATCATCACCTGATTTAATATCAACCTGTTCCAGGCCTTTAGAAACCAAAGTATCCCTTAGTTTATTATGTATAAGTGATATGCCTTTAAGGTTTTCATCTTCAGATTTTGATATTTGGGCCATAGCCCTGTCAAAATCATCCAATACTGGTAAAAGCGCCTGTAATACTTCCTGATTTGCCGTTTTAAAAAGCTCTACACGTTCCTTAGAGGTGCGCTTTTTATAATTTTCAAATTCTGCAAAAAGGCGTAAAAACTTATCTTTTTCTTTCGCAAGCTCTTCCCTGAGTTTTTCTTCTTCTGTAAGCGCTTCGGCAGATGGTATGCTTTCTTCATGATTTTCAGCAACGTTATTTGCTGTTTCATTTACGGCATCGTCCTGATTTATTTGCTTTTCTGTATTCTCAGTGTCGTGGCTCATATATCTTTTTATTTTGTTTAACTATTATGTAACTTGTCAGAGGCAAAATGCAAAAGTATTGCCAAAAATCTAAAAATGTCAAATTGTCATTCTTATTTTTGTAATTCTTATTCTTCTGTAACCATAAAACTGTATTGTAATGAAGCATTATGTATTTATAACTATGTTTATTAGCGCATTGGCAACCATATCCTGCAAAAAAGAAAGTGAAGCTACTGAAGCCATACCGCCACAGGAAACTATAGATGCGCCTGCACAGGCCATACATTTTGTAGTAGACACTACAGCATCTGTAATTAACTGGACAGGCAGTAAACCTACCGGAAGTCATACCGGAACTATAAAACTGAAAGATGGTGAGCTATTTATAAAAAGTGATACGGTAACATCGGGCGCATTTACTATAAATATGAAAACTATTGAAGATAATGACCTTAAGGACCCTGAACAGAAACAAAACCTTGAAAATCACTTAAAAGGGCTTAAAGCAGATGCTGAAGATCATTTTTTTAATACCACAAAATATCCTATCGGTAAGTTTGAAATTACCAAAATTGTCCAGGAAGCAAATAAAATGGTAATACATGGCAACCTTACCCTAAAAGACAGCACAAAAAATATATCTTTCCCGGCGGCTATTACTAACAAGGATAGTATAGTTACACTAACCAGTGAGCCGTTTAAAATAGACCGCACTTTGTGGAATGTAAATTATAACTCTAAAAGCGTATTTAATAACCTTGGTAACCAGTATATAGATGACGATATTGAGCTACAGGTAAAAGTTATTGCAAGAAAAGAGGAATAATTTTTTTGTTCAGTATTTTTATTTAAGCTCAGCTTTTATTGCTTTTTCTAAGGAAAGGTATTTAAACTGGTAGCCCTGCCCTAATATTTTTCGGGCGCTTACATTTTGGCTGGCCAATACCAGCACATGCGCCTGGCCCATTACCATTTCTATAGCAAATTTTGGTATGTTTGGCATAAAATAAGGCTTATCCAACACTTTGGTTACTGTTTTCATTAAGGTATTTTGTGTAACAGGATAGGGCGCCACAGCGTTGTAAATACCTTCAAGATTGTTTTTAATTATATAATAATAAATACCAACCAGATCGCGCAGATGAATCCATGACTGCATTTGTTTCCCTGAACCAAATGCAGTACCTACACCAAATTTTACAGGCATGGCAATTTCTTTAAGCATACCGCCCGAGGCTGAAAGTACAAGGCCTGTGCGCACTATAGCTACGGGGATATTAAGCCTTTCTATTTGCATAGCCGCTTCTTCCCACTTTTCTACTACGGTGCATAAAAATGAATGGTCGCGTTCGGTACTGTTTTCACTATATACATTATCCAGGCTGTCTGGATAAATACCAATAGCCGAAGCACTTATAAACTGCTTTACCGTATGGCTATTATTTTTAAGAAGGTTATAAATAATATTAGCGCTTAGTACACGGCTTTCAACAATTTCTTCTTTGTAAGATTTTGTCCAGCGTTTAGATATAGATGCCCCTGCAAGGTGCACAATAACATCAACCCCATCAATACAGTTGGTATCAATTTCACCCCTGTGCGGATTCCATAAATATCCTTTATAATTGTCTTCGCTCTGAAGTTTTTCTTTTGAAGTAGTAAGGTAGTTAATGTATATTCCGTTTTTTAACAAAAGCGAAACAAGTTCATTGCCTACAAGTCCCGTAGCACCTGTAATTAAAACTTTCATAACTTTTTTGTTTATCTATTTCTGTAAAAGTATTGGCTTTTATTGTACCGCCCTGTTAAAAACAAAAGCATTAACTAATGTTTATGATATTGAAGATAAACTTAACGCATCTTTAACTATTGCTTTGCTTTTACAGTCCATTCAAAATCCATTTGCGAAACCTTTTCGCCCGCCTGGTCATAACCTTCAGATGTCATCCAAAAGGTTTGCCCCTCGCCTGTGGCTACAGCCTTTTCAATGGCTAGTGCAATAAGGTTTCCGTTATTACATGTAAAAGTAATCCTTCCTCTTGCCTTTTTGGTAAACATGCCTTTATTGCTGGCTACCAGCATAGATATTTTTTTACCGCTTTGATTGATATGGTACATAACCAGTGCACCTGTTGTAAGCTCTGCAGCCATAGCCTGTACGGCAAAATAGATGCTATTAAATGGGTTTTGGTTTATCCACCTGTGCTTTACGGTTGCCACGCAGCTATATGCTGTAATTTCTTTAACCCTGACACCACATATATAGGCCGAAGGAAGCTTAAGCAATAAAAAGATGTTGAGTTTATGGGCTGTAAATTTCATAAGCGTTTGATTATACTACTAATGTACAACAATTTTCTTATGCATGCATTATAAATAAGTTTGTTAAAAAAATGTTAAATATTAGTACCATGCATTGCATAATAGCTTCTTATAACCATATATTTGCATAGTAAATTATTATAGATAGTAATGTACTATATATAGTAATTAATTATCATCATTCAATCATCAATCAAAAAATGAACAGTTTTAATCAAATCAAGATCTATGAACATTGAAAACACCAAAGCACAAATGCGCAAAGGGGTTTTGGAATTTTGCATACTTTCTGTATTAAAAATTAAAGATGCATATACTTCAGAAATATTAGATACCCTTAAAAGCGCAAAGTTGCTTGTAGTAGAAGGTACCGTGTACCCGCTGCTAACCCGGTTGAAAAATGACGGGCTATTAAGCTACCGTTGGGAAGAATCTACATCTGGGCCGCCAAGAAAATATTATGGGCTTACCGATGAAGGAAAAGAATTTTTAAAAGAATTAAACAATACCTGGACAGAGCTGTCCGATGCCGTAAACATAATAACCAGTCAAAACCCACAGCCATGAACAAAACAGTAAGTATAAACTTAGGAGGCTTATTTTTTCATATAGATGAAGATGCCTATCAAAAGCTAAATAATTACTTTGATGCAATTAGGCGCTCACTTTCACCTGATGGTAAAGATGAGATAATGAGTGATATTGAAGGCAGGATAGCAGAGCTTTTGTCAGATAAGATGAAAAATGACAAGCAGGTGGTAGGCACTAAAGAAATTGACGAAATAATTTCTGTAATGGGCGAACCGGAAGATTATAGGCTGGATGACGAAGAGCCTGTTAAGGAAAAGAAAACACAGAGCCACACTACTTATGAGTATATCAGGACCCGAAAATTTTACCGGGATGAAGACAACAGTATAATTGCCGGCGTATGTGCCGGGCTGGCCCACTATTTCAGGATAGACCCATTATGGATACGCATACTTTTTATTGTATCTCCTTTTATATCTTTTGGAACAAGTATCATAATATATATATTATTGTGGGTGCTTATACCAAAAGCCATTACTACTACCGAAAAACTAGAGATGCGGGGTGAGCCTATAAACATAAGCAACATCGAAAAAAAAGTAAAAGAAGAAATTAATGTTATTACCGAAAAACTTCAAAAGGTAGATTATGACAGGGTAGGCAATAATATTCGTTCCGGAGCCGACAAGGTAGGTAATGCCTTGGGTAGTATTATAAGTGCTGTTTTTAAAGCTGTTGGCAAAGTAATAGGTGCGTTTATTACAGTATTTAGCGCACTCACACTGGGCGGCCTTATAGTTATGCTGATAATTTTGCTTTTTTCCTCATCTATAGAAGGTACACTTTGGTATCCTTATATAAACAGTGTTAATTATACCCATCTCCCTATATGGACAGGCGCCCTGGCCGCTTTTTTTGTACTGGCAATACCATGTTTTACAATATTTTTAGCAGGGCTCAAAATACTGGTTACTAATTTAAAACCTATAAGCAGCACTGCAGGCTATGTACTTGCCGCAATATGGGTTATCTCACTAAGTGCGTGTATCTACCTTGCTATGTATGAAACATCGCAGCTGAGTAACCAGGGCAAAGATTATGAAAAGCATACTTTAGAAGTGGACAAGAATGAAGTATTAAATGTAAAATTTAGATTTAGTAACTACTATGCCAAAGATATATATTATAATGATGACTACCGTTTTGTGCAGGACACACTGGGTAACCCACTTATATACAGCAACAAGATAAGATTTTATGTAATGGAAACTGACGAAGAAATGCCGTATGTTCAGATTGAGAAACTGGCGAACGGGCATACACTTGCCGAAGCTTCTAAAACAGCATCAAGAATTAAATATCATTTTTCTGTAGAAGGCAACACACTAAATCTTGATAATTACCTGTTGTATAGTGTAGAAGACAAGTATAAAATACAACGTGTGGAAATTATTTTATACCTTCCGGAAGGTATGATGTTTCAGCCTGATAAAACAGTACGGGATTATGACTGTACTAATAATAATTTTTTCGACCTTTGGTATGATGATGAAACACACTTATATATGATGGAAAAAAATGCTGTTAAATGTATTGATTGTATAGAACCTACAGATGAAGCAGTAATAGGTGAGCAAGGAGATGAAAGTGCGTTTGAAGAACCTGAAGATATTGAAACAGATACTATTAACCAATAAAACAAAGACATGATAAAAGTTTTAACCTATTTTACAAAAATAATTATTACCGTTATTGCTACTTTACTTTTCTTTTCCTGCGGATTTGAAAAAGTAGATGGTAATGGTACTGTAACTACACAACAAAGGGATGTTAAAAACGGCTTTACAAAAGTAAGCGCCGGCAGCGGACTTGAGGTAGAGATTATACACGGCAGCAAGCATACTATTACAGTAGAAGCTGATGAAAACCTTATGGCACACATTTTTACAGAAGTTTCGGGAGATGAACTCGAAATTAAAACTGATGTGAATATTGGAAATGCAGCTGAAAAAAAGGTTACTGTTACATTACCTGAAATTGAAGCTATAGAAGCATCCAGCGGTGTACAGGTGAAAACCAAAAAGTTAAAAAGTGATAACTTGGAACTTTCTACCAGTAGTGGCAGCCACATGGAAACAGATATTGAAGCTAATACTGCAAAATGTGAGTCTAGCAGTGGCAGCTATCTTAAAGTAAACGGTACTGTAGAAAAGCTTGAAACACACTCATCAAGCGGTAGCACGCTGGATGCGGGTGGCCTCAATGCAAAAAATGCAAAATCTGAAGCCTCAAGCGGCAGTACTACTACAGTAAATGCTACAGTAGAGCTTGATGCCCAGGCTTCAAGTGGAAGCAGCATCCATTATGTCAACACACCATCTAAGCTAAATACCAAAGCATCATCCGGGGGGAGTATATCTCAGAACTAAAAAAGACAAACTTAAACACAATAACACCGGCAAAAGCGGTGTTATTTTTATATTTGCCATAACCACTTAAACAGCAAATACTATTTCTTATGAAAAAATACAGCCTTGTGCTTATAGCCTTATTTATATTCTCTGCAACTTCTGCACAAAAAAAAGAAAAAATTAAAGGATCAAAATTTGTTTCTGTTACACAACGTAAAATGGAGGAATTTAATACCCTTGAGGTGGAAGACAATCTGGAAGTTTTTCTTGTAAAGGGTGAGATTGCCGGGATTGAAATTGAAGCTGACGATAATGTGCATGATGCCATACAGGCTGATTTAAATGCTAGTACCCTAAGATTATATACCAGCAAGCAAATTGTACGCACCAAACAACTAAGCGTACGTGTTACTTATACAGAAAACCTGCAAAGTATTACTACCCATAATGAAGTTATATTAAACGCCCTTGCCAATTTAGAGGTAAGTAATATTAGCATTAAAAACCTTGATGATTCGCAAAGTTTTTTAAATATAAGAGTAGATAGTTTTACATTTGCTATGGATGATAAAAGTCATGCTGAAATTAATGTTAAGGCTGAAAATACGATAATTGAATTAAGTAAAAATGCCGAACTAAAAGCACTTATAGCCAGCCCTACCACAAAAATTGACATGTATCAGAAAACAGAAGCTGAAATTGAAGGCGATACGGATAACCTGTTATTACGTATTGATAATGAGGCCGCATACACTGGTGAAAAATTTACAGCTAAAAACCTGCAATTAACAGCAGAGGCTTTTACATCATGCAGTATAAATGCAAAAGATAACGTAACGGTAAGCGCTTCGGGAGAGGCAGAAATTGAACTATACGGAAGCCCTGCTGCTATAAATATAACCAAATTTACAAATACGGCAACACTCCACAAAAAAGACTTATAAAATAAAAAAAGCAGCGTAAGCTGCTTTTTTTATTTACTCTAATTCAGAAAGGTAACGTTCTGCATCAAGGGCCGCCATACAGCCTGTGCCTGCAGCTGTTATAGCCTGCCTGTATATGTTATCCTGAACATCTCCGGCAGCAAATACTCCCGGTATATTTGTTTTGGTAGACTTAGCCTCGGTAATAAGGTAACCAGTTTCGTCCATTATAAGCTGGTTTTTAAAAATATCTGTATTAGGTTTATGGCCAATAGCAATAAAAAGGCCTGTAATGGCTATTTCTTCTTTTTCGCCTGTTTGGTTATTTACAACTCTAAGGCCTTCTACCACTTCATCTCCTATAACCTCATCTACCTCAGTATTGTATAATACTCTAAGGTTTGGTGTGTTATTTACACGGTGTTGCATGGCTTTACTTGCCCTCATAAAATCTTTACGTACCAGCATGGTTACATTTTTACAAATGTTGGCAAGGTAGGTAGCTTCTTCTGCAGCAGTATCCCCTGCCCCAACAATAGCAACATCTTGTCCCCGGTAAAAAAAGCCGTCACATACAGCACATGCCGAAACCCCGCCGCCACGCAAACGTTGTTCGCTGGGCAGGCCGAGGTATTTTGCAGTAGCCCCTGTAGAAATAATTATAGTATGAGCGAGTATTTGTGTAGTATTATCAATGGTTACTTTATGCCAGCCGCCTACTTCTGTACTTAATTCAACAGCAGTTGCCATACCCATACGTACTTTAGTACCAAAGCGTTCAGCCTGCTGTTGTAACTGTATCATCATTGTGGGGCCATCTATCCCTTCCGGATATCCCGGAAAATTATCAACCTCAGTAGTCGTTGTTAACTGTCCGCCTGGCTCAAGGCCAGTATACATAACAGGATTCATATCAGCACGGGCGGCATAAATAGCTGCAGTATAACCTGCAGGCCCGGAACCTATAATAAGACATTTAATTTTTTCTATAGTATCAGACATATAATTATCAGTAGTTTTTTACGTATGCAAATGTAAGTTTTTATATCAAAAAAAGCTTTACAACTGTATCAGTTTTGCTTATCATAAAATAATTTTGCCCTATAATTACGCTTATGAATTAAATTATGCTATATTTGCAACCTCAATTTCGGGGTGTAGCGTAGCCCGGTTATCGCGCCTGGTTTGGGACCAGGAGGTCGCAGGTTCGAATCCTGCCACCCCGACTAAAAAGACTTCAACGGCAGTCAAAACCCTTAAATCCTATGATTTAAGGGGTTTTCTATTTATCCCCTAAAGTAGACGGAAATTATATCAAATGAAGTAATTTTTCAGAAACTCAATTAGAATATCTTTACCTAAACCCTTTTTTCTATTTTGAAACCTGATGTAGAAATAAGTGTAGACCCATTTTTTAAAGAAAACACGTTAAATATGAGGATATTGTTACTCAGACCAAAATAACTAATAATCTTTATTAAAAGTTAATGTCAATTTATTTTTTCTAAATTAGGGAAACTTTAATATAAATATCATGAACGCTTCAAAAATAATTGGCATAGTTTTAATTGTTATAAGTTTAGTTGTTGGATACATAGGTGTAAATAAAATAGCTGATAACACTAAAGAAATTAATTTTTTGGGTATTAGTATTGAGGCCTCCAATGAATCAGGAAAGCAACAAGGATTTATATATGTAGGGTTAGCAATTGTTCTTTTAGCGGGTGGTTTATATGCTGTTAAAAAGTCAGGTAAATAAAAAGCATCTCTTACCAAAGCACTTTTATCCAGCCCATTGCCACTGCAATGTTTGCCTAAGTCATCTTTGCTTAGTTTTAAATGATATTACATATTCCTTTTCAATAAATGGGTAGCCGTCTATAGATTGGGTTCCCCTGTCAGTTATATAAAAGTCATAATCAGTATCAGGGCTTAAATCAGTTGTTTCCAAACTCAAAATAGTTTGGCTTTCATCCAAACCTATAACGCTTTTTAACGGAAAATGCTCTTTACCATTCTTAGAGAAATTTATAGAAATTTTCTCATCCATGGGTTTTGAAAATACAACTTGTATTTGTTTTAAATCTGTATTTACTGTAGTGCTGCCATTATCAAATTCTATTATCCGGACTACTTTTGGCTGATTCTTTTTGTATTCGGCTTTTATTTCTGCTACATTTATTTCTTCATCAAAATATTTAGATTTTTCTAAAATCTGTAATACTTCAGATTCATCATTAAAATTTACTTCAATAAGATCTTTAATTGCTTGCTGTTTATCTGTTGATTTTTCATAATATTTTTTTGAAATTACATACCCCACAAAGTACCCAAGATCTGGATTTTTATTCCTGTCACCATTATAAAACCAGTTTTGAAAATTCTGGCTGAACATTTCCTTTTTAAATTCAGATTTTACTGATTCATAATTTTTAAATCCATAGTCAATATAGTTAGAAATAAATTTTCTATTAAGCGCTAATTCTGCAACAAAATCGCAGGAACCTTCTTTAATTGCTTTAGACAATAAATTTATTTCACCTTCCTTTTGAAATGTATGTACGAATTCGTGAATTGTAATTTGTTCTAATTTAGACGCATTGGTAAATTGAAACATTTCCTGAAGATTTTGATTTTCAAATTCTGAGACAATGGTATTCTTATCTCCAACAATTTTTTCAATACCTAAAAGTAAGTCTTTATTATTAATCGTCCCTCCCGATTTTAATGTGCCTATAATATAATAAATATTACCGTTAGAATTAATGGGATAAAGCTGTTTAAGCTTATTTAAAGCCTTATTAATACTTTTAATTTTTCTTTTATCAATTAATGTATTTGACCTTATAGAATTCCAAAACAAAGGATACCTATCCATTACTTCAAGATAATCAGTTTCATCAAAATTTTTAATTTTCATAAACGCACTAAGACCATCTGTTTTTTTATTTAGAAATAGGGCTTCTAAAATTTCACTTTTCCCATTCTCAGCTTTCCGGAGGCTGTCATAAGCTAACCAGAAGTTGTCTATATCAGAGGTAATAATTTTTTGCGCACTTACAGTATTAAAAAATGTAAGGATGATTACGATAGATGCTATTGATTTCATAAGTTACTGTCTTGCTACTTAAAAAATGGATTTAGTACGAAAGATTTTTATTGCCGTTTTAAAGACTATCCTAAATTTTCTATGTTACAGTTAACAGATAATATTAATGCAGGGTAAGGGCATAACAAAATTGGCACTAAAAGTTATAAAAGCACATATAATTTACGTTACCTTTTATTGTATTTTAGCGGCAGAAAAATATACATAGCTACTCTAAACCGTGAAAAAGAAACATGGTAAATGTAACTCATTAAACTCTCAAAAAACCAATAAAAAATTTATTAATGTGAAGAAAACATTCTTATCTACGTTACTAATTGTAGTTTCATTTATTTCATTTGCTCAGGAAAAAGTAAATTTTTCTGACAACTTTAAAAGAGAGAACAAGGGAAAATATAAAATCGAAATTAATGAAGTAAAAGAATTAATACATATTATGATTGCCATTACAAATTATGGAAAAGAGAATGATGATATGGTCCAGCAGCAGGGACAGTATTATAAGGATATACGTTCTTATTTTAAGCCTTACGAAAATGAACAAATTATTAAAACTTTTGATTCATTAATGGTTGTGTCCCCCTACAATTATATTTTCCTCACAGGAAATGCTATTTCATATGATTTTAAAGGTAATAAGCTTATAAAGAGTGACGTTTATGATTTTCCGGCTATGGGAGTCGCAAACATCAAAATTGACAAAAATCCAATTACAACATATAAAAGCGAAATAGAAGATTTTGCAAAACAATCTAAATTCAGAAAATTCTATTCTGACCATAAGAAATTTTATTCCGAAATTATTTCAGACTATGAAAAAAATGCCAATCTCGGAAAGCAGTGGAAATGGCTTGAAAATAATTTTGAAAGCAAAAAGGACAGTTATATTATTTTATGTTCCCCTTTGATTAATGGTTTAAATTATACCACAGGATTTAATAATAATAATTTTTCCCTGATTCAGATGAATATTCCTCCTCTTGATAACTATCCGGACCTTACTCCACTTGAGAATGAATTATTGAATACAAGAGTAATGTTTACAGAAATTGACCATAATTATGTAGGCGCCCCCACAGAGGCTAACGAAGAACTCATTAATCAAATTTTTGCTGACCGGAAAATATGGGTAGATGAAAATGCTGAGGGAGCATTTGCCTATCCAAACCCTGTTAAAGTGTTTAATGAATATATGACCTTTGGGGTTTTTGTGCTGTACTGCCAGGACAATTATGATAAAGATACATTAGATAAAGTAATTGGAGATATTACTCTATTGATGACGGACAGGGGCTTTCCAAAAATGAAAATCTTTACTGAAAATCTTTTAAAAATGCGCTCAAAATATCCAAATGAGAAAATTGATAAGTGGTATCCCGAATTTTTGAGCCAGTTTGCACAATAAAAAACCAAAGCATATTTTATGAAGTTATGGGTTGGTGGTTATCTCTGCCAACCCGACTTAAAAACCTCTGGCAGCAATTTGGCTAACTAAAATCTGGAAAAGGCTATATTTATTATAATATTTTTTGAGATGAATCAAATAGTTGAAGGCTTATTACTGCAATTAAAAAAAATTGAGTATGGCTTTAAGCATATCATTATCGCAGGCGATACCCTTCTCCAACATAAGGACATCAATCATTTCGATACGTGTATATTGTTATTACAAGAAGATAGCTATCAGACAAGGATGCTAGCAACTTATATTTTGGGACAGCTGTCTCCCGAAAACTCAGGTGCTCTTAAAACCTTAGAAACCGTAGTAGCCCACGATGAGAACTGGAGGGTGCAGGAAATGCTTGCAAAGGCTTTTGACTCTTACTGTCAAAAAACTGGGTATGAAGCTTCTCTGCCCAAAATTCGTCAATGGCTAAACAACGAGAATCCAAATGTAAAAGGGCCGTAATAGAAGGATTGAGAATTTGGACAGGTCGCCCTTACTTTAAAGAACATCCTCAACAAGCCATCAAACTCATAAGCCGGCATAAGGCCGCGGAAAGTGAATATCTTCGTAAATCTGTGGGTAACAGCCTGCACGATATTCGTAAAAAATTTCCCGATCTTATTAAAAAGGAAATTGATTCATGGAACCTGACTAATGCGCATACAGCGTATGTTAAAAAGATAATTGAAAAATAATAGTAAAGAAATTATTGTTCATAATATTCAAAAGCATCTATAATATCGAGATAAACCCCATCAAAGCCTGCGTTCAAAATCTTTTTCAGATAAGAAGTGTCATTTCCATAAATAATTTGCTGCCAGTCACTATTCCAGTATTTTACTTTAAAATTTCCGGTCCATTCGGGGTTTTCGGTATCAAGCCATACAGGTTTATTATTTGTCCAGCTTTGCTGCCAGTAATAACGATAATCTTCGGCTTCACCAATAGACATATAGCAAAGTACCAGCCTTTTTCCTCCATTAGCTTTAATTTTTAGCTGATTTATTTCATCCTCGGTAAACATTTCATCTTGAGTAAAAAAGAGATCCATAATCAGCAAATCATAATTAGTTGCAGTTACAGCATTAATAAAATCGGCTTTCTCCCCAAAATCTGATGGGTCAATCAAGTACAAAAAATTTTTAACCTGAGAAAGGGCTGTAACTGCCATATCATTTTCATGATGCAAAGGGTTAGGATACTCAGGAATTTTATTCAATCCTCTTTCATTAGCTGCAAAAGAAATATAACCTTCCGCTTCATTTTTCTGATAAGAGTCGTTTACCTTAGAAACTGTACCTGTATAATCTGTCACCAATATGGTATTGCCATTGTTTTTTGAAACATTTAAAAATGACTTTAAATAATTTGTCTGCTGTACCGGGGTTGCTTCATCATCGTTATTATACCCATAAAAAAGGTCTTCCTGTCCATTGCCGTCTATGGCATTTAAATAATCATGATGAGGTTCCCCAAGTATCTCCCCATTTTGGGTTACCAGCTCAATCCCATTTTGAGGCACTATAATAAAACCGGAGTTTTGATTTTTAGCATACCTACTAATACCTATCACAAATTTGCGCATTTCCTGTTTATAATCAATTTCGGCAGAATTGCCATCGTGACCGGAATCATCTTTATTACAGGAAAAAAATAAGGTACTAATCAACAGTGCAGATACAATATTTAATCTCATATATTTTAATAAATTATGGGCAATTATATTAATTAGTAAAACGGTTTTAGCACACCATATAGTATTGCTAAATTATAAAGTTGTAAAATAAAAACACAGGCTGATGAGCCTGTGCTTTTATATGGTAGTATATAAATTTGTTATTTATTCGAGCGAAAAGCTAATAGTAACATTGGCCGTAATGGTTATTTCGCCGGGAGCCAGTGTTTCCTGTTGTTTATCAGCACTCATTTCCATAGCAGCCATTCGGTACATTGGTGGGTTATATGTTTGGGTATTATCGGTTACGGTTATGGCTTTGCCTACTTTTTGCCCAAGGGCATTGGTGTAGTCCATAGCTTTTTTACGGGCATCGGCTACTGCCTTTACCCTGGCCTCGCTTTCTAATTGCTCTTGTTTAGATGATTTAAATGATACCCCGTCTATATTATTTACACCGGCATCAGTTAGCCCCATCATCAAGCTTTCATATTTAGAAAGGTCTTTAAGGTGTATTACAATGGTTTGAGCAGCTACATAGCTGTATTTTTTCTTATTATAATCATAGTTACGGTTCAGGTTTACACGTTGTGTTTGGTAATCTTCTTTTTTAAGATCCTGCGATTTTAAAAATTTTATCACCTTATCTATGGTAGCATCATTGGCTTTTTTAACCTCTGCGGCATCGGCGCCGGTATTGGTTACACCAATGGTAATATCAGCCTGATCAGGCTGTACCATAATTTTACCCTCTCCGCTTACAGTGATGGCAGGTTGTTGGTTTTGTTGCTTTATATCCTGTGCAGTGGCAACAGTACAACTTAGAACAATTAAAAAGGCAGCTAATTTTTTCATAACGTTTGTTTTTATTTTCTGTAAGAAAAACCAAAACTATGCCAAGTTTTAAATAATTACAATTTTCCGTTTTTTGCCATTATAAATAATATAATAATGGGTATGGCCAAAAGCACAACCATAAACGTATTGGTATAAAACATTTCGGGCACACGCGAAAGTGTAATAACATAACCGCCAATAGCGCCGCCAAAATGTGCTACGTGCCCAATATTATCTCTTTTGGCCTTCATACCGTATATGGAATATAACAAATACCCAATACCAAAAATATAGGCGGGTATAGGGATGGCAAAAAACAAATACAGCTTTTGGTCAGGAGCAAATAAAATAGCAGAATATAATACCCCTATTACTGCGCCCGAGGCACCAATAGCACGGTACCAGTAATCATTACGGTGAAAATACAGTGTGAGCAGGTTACCGGCTATTAAACTTGCAAAATATATAATTATAAACGACCAGATACCAATAAAATAAATAACTACAGGAGCAAAAAAATAAAGGGTGAGCATATTAAATATCAGGTGCATAGCATCTGCATGTAAAAATGCGCTGGTAATCATACGGTACTGCTCCCCCGCCCTGATACTGCCTATATGAAATTCATATTTCCTAAAAAAAAGTACATCGTTAAATCCTTTATAGCTAACCAGTGCGTTAACGGCTATAATAATAAAAACAGGTAAAAGTGCTGTATCCATAAATAATATAAAATGTAAAATTAACCAATAGCCGTTAATATGCATACTTTTGGAAAAATAAAATTTAATTGCCGATAAAAAGTATCTTTGCAAAAAAAAATCTGCATGCAGCTTATAGCATACCTGATTGTTTACCCTATACTTTGGCTCATATCTATATTGCCGTTCAGGCTACTGTATTTGCTGTCAGACGCGGTGTATGTGCTGGTATATTATATTATTGGCTACCGTAAAAAAACAGTTGCAACTAACCTTGCCCTTGCCCTGCCCTACCTTACTGCAAAAGAGCGCAAAAAAGTTGAGAAAAAATTTTACCGCCACTTTTGTGACAGCTTTGCCGAAATGGCTAAAACACTTAATATAACCGACAGGCAAATAAAAGAGCGTTTTGTGTTTACCAATTTTGAGCTTATGCATCAAAAAGAAACACAACCCAAGAGTACTGTGGTATTGATAGGACATTATGCCAGCTACGAGTGGTTGTTACTACTGCATAAATATTTAAAAATACAAAAGGGGTTTGGTATATATAAACCCATAAAAAATAAATATTTTGACAGCCTTGTTAGAAAAATAAGGGGACGATTTGGGGCAGAGCTTATCGGTATGCGTGATGTAATACCTGTAATGCGTAAAAAAGCCCGCGAAGGCGATCATGGTTTTTACGGTTTTATTACAGACCAGTCTCCCAGAAAAAAAAGCGCCATACACTGGGGTGATTTTTTTGGTATGGAAGTACCTATTTTTGTTGGCGGTGAATTGCTTGCCAAAAAAATGGGATTAAATATTATGTATGCTAAAATTGAGCGTGTAAAACGGGGGCATTATCAGTGTACTTTTATACCCGTTGAAGGCAATATTAAAGAGATACCTAACTTTGATATTACAGATGGTTTTATGCGAATGCTGGAGCAACAGATAAAAGCTGCCCCGGAATATTATTTATGGACGCATAAGCGTTTTAAGCACCGCCGTAATAACCCTTCAGCGCCTAAAGCGTAAACCAGCTTTCTATATTTACCCCAGCAGGATTATTTTTATGGGTAAACTCATTGTTCATCCTGTTATAGATATAATCGTTAGCCCATTCTTCAAAATTTTCTGCCAGTGCTTTAATGCTGTCGCATACAAAAGCTATTTCCTCATTGGTGGTTGTAGGGTGAATAGACATACGTATCCATCCCGGTTTTTCAATAAGGTCGCCCGCTGTAATTTTATTGGTAAGTTTATTAGATTGTTCCTGGTCTACATGCAACAGATAATGCCCATAGGTACCGGCACAACTGCACCCGCCACGGGTTTGTATGCCAAATCGATCGTTAAGTAATTTTACCCCAAGGTTATAATGCAAACCGCTTATGTAAAAAGAAAGTACTCCAAGCCTTTCACTATGCTGTGGCGCCAGGATATTTACGTTTTCAACATTTTGCAGGCTTTTAAAGGTAAAATCTATTATTTCTTTTTCACGTTGCAGTATATTATTAATACCCATTTGCTCTTTAAGCCTTATAGCAAGTGCCGTTTTAATAACCTGTAAAAAACCGGGGGTACCACCGTCTTCACGCTCTTCTATATTATCAAGGTATTTATGTTCACCCCAGGGGTTAGTCCAGCTCACGGTACCACCACCAGGATGGTCCGGAACCATATTTTTATAAAGCTTTTTATTAAAAATAAGCACGCCTGATGTACCAGGGCCGCCTAAAAATTTATGTGGGGAGAAAAATATGGCATCAAGATACGCTTCTTCATCATCGGGATGCATATCTATAGCCACATATGGAGCAGAGCAGGCAAAATCTACAAAGCATACCCCGTTATAGCTATGTATAAGTTTAGCTATTTCATAATAAGGCGTTTTTATACCGGTAACATTACTACAGGCTGTAACTGATGCTATTTTAAGGGTATAATCTTTATATTGCTCTAAAAGTTCTTTAAAACTATCCAGGCAGATAAGCCCCTGCGGGCAGGCCGGTATTACAACAACTTTAGCAATTGTTTCCAGCCACGAGGTCTGGTTGCTGTGGTGCTCCATGTGTGATACAAACACAACCGGCTTTTTCTCATCAGGAACAGTAGTAAACGCTTTCAGGTTTTCGGGCACTTTAAGCCCTAATATTCTTTGAAATTTATTAATCACGCCCGTCATACCAGAGCCGTCTGTAATCAATATATCATCATTACCAGCATTTACATGGCGCTTTATAATATGGCGCGCCTCATGGTAAGCTGTAGTCATGGCTGTACCAGATGCCGTTGTTTCTGTATGGGTATTGGCTACAAACGGGCCAAACTCATTAAGTAGCTTTTCTTCTATAGGGCGGTATAACCTTCCACTTGCAGTCCAGTCAGTATACACCATTTTTTTTACTCCGTAAGGAGATTCAAAATACTGGTTAATCCCTACAATATTTTTCCTGAAGGGCACAAAATATGCCTCCAGTTTACTTATTTCTGTTCCTGCTTCCTGCAACATAACTACTTAATTTTGTAGACAAATTTAATAATTTTAATCGGCTGTTATATACCAATTTCAATCTGAAAACGTAAATACCAGTTTTGCCTGTCATCACCGTTGGCAAAATCAAGGTCATTTAAGGTAAACTCTGCTTGTGCTTTAAAAGCATGCTCCCATATATATTTAGTAAGGCCTATACTATATTGTGTAGTATCTGGCGTATACCTTATAATATCATGGTCTACATTCTGGGTTGAAAACCTGCCGATAACCTCATAATTTGAGGGAAAAATATAACTCAATTGATAATCAGAACCATAGCCGGTAAAAACATATTGCACATCGGTTATATCTTCCGGGTTACACGTTACAGGGTCATTGGCAATACGCTGCATATAGGCCCACATTAACGACCATCCATCATATTTTAACATGGCATCCAGCAATATAGACTGCATATCTCTTTTCTCATATAAAAAACTGCCTAGTTGCCCTTGTGTACGGCGGGCTTTATTATTAAACTGATAAGCGCCACTAAGTAGAAATTTTGGCGTCTGTTCACGCACGAGATCTCCCTCAAAATAGGTTCCGTTTTTGGTAAATGCCCCTAAAGGAAAAAATTCAACTTTACCGGTATACGCCAGGCCATTATCAGGTTCTTCGGTACTGTTTCTCCCTTCACCCATGCTTATGGCAGCTTTAAAGTTGTACGAAAATTTATCTTTGTATTCATTTAAATTATGCGCCTGAAAACCAAAGTCTCTGTCTATGGTAAAGCGGGCATTATTAATACTTCTGTCTGTCAACTCCAAAGCTCCTGACGAATTTATACGCTGGCGGTTGCCTGGCAATTTTGTTTGCCCAAAGCCAATACTCCAATGCTCATTTGGGCGGTAAAACAAAATAGCATCGCGTATTATATTTATGTTTTGTCCCTCGTGTACCTCGCCAACATCGCCCGGTGCAAAAGAAAGCTGTATGGCATATAAAAATTTAGGGTTGCCTACATAACCATCAAACCTTAGCCTTAAACGGCGTATCTGGCCATCTATCGCTCCTTCTTCACCTTCATTCTGCAAATAGGTAATGCGGTTTTGCATCCTGAATCTGATATTGAACTGAAAAATACTGTCAGGCGATGTTAAACCAAGTCCTTTACCATAATTGTAATAAGGCAGCGCCGAAAGTTTGAGGTCATTATTGTTTTCGGCCCGTTTTAGAACATGTGCGTTAGTAATATATACCGACAATAAAAAAAATATTAATAATTTTATCTTCATAAATATAAGCTATAAGCCTTAAAGTTATGTTAACATCAATTTTTTGCAAACTTAGTATTAATTATTTTTTAAGCAATACAACCTTGATGTACCTTTGCCAAAATTTAAAATATGTCTGTAAAATACATTGGCTATCATTTTACTATAGCCCCTAAAGAGCCTGCCACCGAAATTTTAATTGCTGAGCTTGGAGAAACCCCTTTTGAAAGTTTTATAGAAACTGAAAATGGCATGGATGCTTACATACAAAAAGAACTGTGGACAGAAACTATTTTAGAAGATATACAAATACTAAAATCAGATGAGTTTGAAATTAGTTTTACAGTAGAGGAAATAGAACAGGTAAACTGGAATGAAGAATGGGAAAAAAATTTTCAGCCTATTGAAGTAGACAACACCTGTAGGGTACGTGCGCCTTTTCATGAGTACAAAGAGGTTAAATACGATATTGTTATAGAACCTAAAATGAGCTTTGGCACCGGGCATCATGAAACTACTTTTATGATGATTGAACACTTGTTAGAAACTGATGTTAAGGATAAAAAAACACTTGATATGGGTTGCGGGACAGCTATACTGGCAATACTCGCCGAAATAAAAGGTGCCACTCCCATTGACGCGATTGATATAGATAACTGGTGCTACCTGAATTCAATTGAAAATGCAGAAAGGAATAACTGCAAAAATATTACAGTATATGAAGGAGATGCAACGTTACTTAAGGATAAGAAATATGATATAATTATAGCAAATATAAACCGAAATATTCTTTTAGGTGATATGCAGGCGTATACGCAATGCCTTACTAAAGAAGGTATGCTTTTTTTAAGCGGTTTTTATGAAGAAGATTTTGAAGCTATAGACCAATCATGCCGGAACAATGGCTTAACCTTTGTTAAAAAGCTTTCTCGAAACAACTGGATTTCACTAAAATATGTAAATTAGCACTTTAATGCACAAACGTTTATACTATGAGCACAAAGGAAAAAGTTTTAGAAGAAGTCCTGGTTGAAGATAGTGTTTCTGATATTAACGAGATAGTTTTATACAATGATGAAGTAAACACATTTGATCATGTAATTGAAACACTTATACGGGTTTGTAGCCATACCGCTGAGCAGGCAGAACAATGTTCTATAATAGTTCACTATAAAGGTAAATGTACCGTTAAAACAGGAGAATATAACGACTTAAAACCACAATGTACACAATTACTTGAAGCAGGTTTGAGTGCAGAAATAGTTTAGTATCCATAAAAAACTTATTAAGGCGCCATATTGTTTGGCGCCTTTTTTATTTAAGTTATCAAATATATAATTTTATATTTCGCAAAATATTTTTGGTATAAATCATTAATTCATATAATAATTACACCTATATTAATTAAAACTAAATTGTAGAGTTAAACTTATTACTACAACAATAATAGCATTTTACAAAATTTACCTATACATTACCTCTACAATATAGTTACTACATCGTAATAATTATAAAATCATTAAAATTTAATTTCTTTAATTTCCCTTGATATACAAAGGGTTTAAGCAGGTAATACATTCCCTGAAATCAGTTGTATAGTTTGTATATATAGCTCAACATTATATCGTTTTCGTTGATTTCATAATTTTACATTTATAACCTTAAATTCATTTTTTATGAAAGTTAAAAAATTACTTATGAATAAGCTGAGCCAAGCTACATTAGCATTAGGTTTATCATTATTTACATTTAATAGTATTTCAGCCCAAACTGATTTAACTATTGATGCAAATGCTGAGTGGGTGGGCTCAATGAATTGTTTTGATCTTAGCAACAATTATTTGTGGTCTGATGCCTGGGGTTTTGATGACCTTAAAGCAGAAAAAAATACTACCAACAACAGTATTACATTATATCCTAATTTTACTTGGATAATTGGTGAAGAGAATTATTGGGTTTTGGATGGCCAGGGGCAAAAGATAATGCAGGCTCTTCCACATATTGTAAATAACGATTTAATTGGTGAAAACATTACTTTTAGTGGTAATGTTACAGAATATACCCTGGCTGCAGGTTATACAGTAAAAGCATATATTAATATGGCTACTGTTTTAGATGCAGAGCCCTGGTATATTCCGAGGGGTGAAGTAACATTCCCTATAACATCTACTGGAAATTTTACATTAACATGGAATACAGCAAATGCTGAAGGTGTTGGTGAAGCAAACCATTTAGAATATGGTTTTATTGTAACGGGTGTAAATGCAAATCCGGCAAATATGGAAGCCTTAGGCAACGTAGTTATAACAGATGATGAACCACAGGTTATTGAACCGGGAAGTACAACCGTTACATTAGATGCTACTGACCAGGCAAACATTATTGGTTATGCAAATTATTTTAATGTTGCGGACGAAACTTATTTTGGAGGAAGTGAGTACGGCTTAGCCGACTTAAGGACCGATATAAATGCAGGAAACAATACCCTGATATTATACCCTAACTTTGATAAATATGGTACTGCTGATTTTACAAATGGTGAAATGGGTAACAAAATATTTGAAGGTAATACCTATAAGCAGGATGATGCCCTAATAGGGGAAGATGTGTCATTTAAAGGGCATTGCATTAGCAATTCGTTAGCTGAAGGATATGATGCAATAGCGTTTATAAAATTATTTGACGGAGGCTACCAGCTTGTTAATTACATCCATGTTCCTTTAGTGGAGGGGGAAGACTTTACCGTAAATGTAAATGTTGCTGATTTTCCAACTACTGCGCACGTACAATATGGTTATAGCGTAACAGGCTTAAATGCAAACCCTACACAGATGGAAGCCTTAGGCAATGCAGTGGTAAGCTCTCCTACAGCAGGCATACAGAGTTTCTCTAAAAAAGCAGTTACCCTCTACCCTAACCCAGCACAAAGTGCAATTAACCTTACTTCACAAGATATTATAAGCAGTGTTTCGGTATATAACATGATGGGGCAACAAGTACTTTCTGCTACACCAGGCAAAAATGCAGCAACAATAAATGTTTCCGGATTAAACTCTGGTATGTATATTATTTCAGCTACAGTAAATGGTGTTGAAAGCACTACCCGTTTTATTAAACAATAAAACCCAAACTTAATTCCATACTTTGTGAAACCGCCCCGCCTGCAGCGGGGCGGTTTTTAATTACGATAAATCGTGTTTTATTCAATTATAAATTTTATTACATTTATTTTTATAGTTTAATACTAAATCCAACCTTATTTTGAAAAAACTATACCTAAGCATAATCTGTTTACTTCATTTATTTATTGGTATAAGCCAGGAGTTGCCCCCAATATTAAAATATAATACAGGTACCTATAATGCCGGAAACCAAAACTGGATGGCTACTCAGGATGTAAACGGTTATATGTATTTTGCCAATAATGAGGGGCTACTGGAATTTAATGGTTTTAACTGGACATTATACCCCACACCAAATGAAACTATTTTACGATCAGTAAAAGCTATAGATAACAGGATATATACAGGTTTTTATATGGATTTTGGCTATTGGGAAAGGCAGCCCGATGGTGTACTTGCCTACACGTCTTTAACATCAAAAATAAAAGATAAAATATTTGATGATGAGCAATTCTGGAATATTGAAAGGTATGACCAATGGGTAATATTTCAGTCGCTTTCACAGATATTTATATATAATACTAAAAGTAAAGAATTTAATATTATAGGCTCTGATACTGGAATGAATAAGGTTTTCCGGGTCAATAACACTATTTTTTATCAAACCTATAATTCGGGATTATACGAAATTGAAAATGGCAAGAGTAAACTTATAAGTGATACACAACTATTTAAAAAGAGTAAAATAATAAACATTTACAGCCGTGATGATGCATTACTTATACAAACTCAATATGAAGGATTTTACATATATAAAAACGGTATAGCTACAAAATGGGATATACCGGCAAATGATGAATTGACAAAAACAAGCACTTATAGCGGAGAAGCTCTGAGCAATGGGGGTTTTGCTGTTGGAACAGTTTCTAACGGAATTTTTATTTTATCTTCTAAAGGAGAGGTTAAATACCACATAACCCAAAACAAAGGCCTGAGTAACAATACCGCACTTTCACTTTTTGAAGACCGCGACAGCAACCTGTGGGTAGGGCTGGATAATGGTATCAACTGTATTAATACGCAATCGGCTGTACACAGTTTTGTAGATGATACCGGCTTTTTAGGTACGGTGTATACCTCTGTTATGTTTAAAAACATATTATATATAGGAACTAACCAAGGATTATTTTATAAGCCTTTCAAGTCTAAAGATGAGTTTAAATTTATACCCGGTACAAAGGGCCAGGTATGGTCGCTTTTTGAATATGATAACACACTATTTTGTGGTCACGATTACGGGACATTTATAGTAGAAAATAATACAGTTAAAACTATAAATGTAGATATAGGCACCTGGAAATTTACTACAATACCCAATCATCCGGACTTATTATTGCAAGGCACTTATTTTGGTGTTTCAGTATTGGAAAAAACAGCCTCGGGATGGAAATTCAGAAACCATATAGAAGGTTTTGAATACTCAAGCCGGTATCTTGAAATGCCTGAAGAAGATACTAACAGTATTTATATAGGCCATGAATACAAAGGGGTTTTCAGGATATCAGTTAATAATGAATATACCAAAGTACTAAAAACAGACACCTATAAAACACCTTCTAAAGGAAGAAATGTTAGCCTTGCTAAGTTTAATAAAGATATTTACTTTGCCTCTAAAGAAGGCTTTTTTAAGCTAGACCCAAAAACAAAAAAGTTTAACAAACAAGAGCTTATATCCGGCATTTTACAGGATGGCGAATACACTTCCGGCAAGTTAATGGTAGATAAAAATAACAGGATGTGGTTTTTTACAAAAAACTATATCAATTATTTTATTTGCGGTAAACTTAATACAGAACTTAAACATAATGTAATACCCATACCTTCTTCTATAACCAACTCTATGCTGGGGTATGAAAATATAACCCAAATAACTCCAAGCATATTTTTAGTAGGTACTACAGATGGTTATTATACTATAAACCTCAACGAATTAAAATTTAAAACCTATAAAGTTTACCTTACCGGTATAAATTATGGTACAGATACTGCTATAAAAAACAGCACACTCAATAAAGTAGGAAATTATGACCCTAAAGAGAATAATTTCACCTTTAATTATACCGTCCCGGAATACAGCAAATATGTAAATGCTGAGTTTCAATACAAATTAGAAGGCGACCACAATGACTGGAGCGAATGGAGCAACAGTCCTTCGGTAAGTTTTAAAAGCCTCCCCCCCGGTGAATATGTTTTTAAAGTAAGGGCAAAAACAGGTAATTCAATTTCGTCCAACATAGCTTCATACTCATTTATCATTGCAAAACCCTGGTATGCCACAACACTTGCTTTTATTATTTATCTGATTTTTGCTGTGATAGCTGCATTTTTAGTAAATAAAGCCTATAAAAATTATTACCATAGGCAAAAAGAAAAACTTATTGAAGAAAATAACAGGCTATTAGAAATTAAGCAACTGGAAAATGAACAGGAGCTTATGAAAATTAAAAATGTACAGCTACAGCAAGAATTCGAAAACAAAAACAGAGAACTGGCAGTATCAACCATGAATCTTATTAAGAAGAATGAGTTATTATCTATGATAAAAGACAATCTTGTTAAAAACAACGATAATGGAGAAAAAAGCATTAAGCCGGTAATAAGCCTTATTAATAAAAATATTAATGAAGATGATACATGGGATATGTTTAAGGAGGCTTTTAACAACGCTGATAAAGACTTTTTAAAGAAAATAAAAAAGACCCATCCACTTTTAACGCCAAATGATCTTAGGTTATGCGCCTACCTAAGGCTTAATTTATCTTCTAAAGAAATAGCACCATTATTAAACATATCGGTAAGGAGTGTTGAGATTAAACGATATCGTTTGAGAAAAAAAATGGAATTACCGCACGAATTAGGCCTTGTTGAGTATATACTCTCAGTGTAAAGTAACACATCATTGTTTGAAATTACCTATACAATAACTATACAAAACTACATTTATAAGGTTTTCGCCAGCGTTAAAAACAATTTTGCAACTATGCTAAATTACTGTTAACAGAGGCTTGATGGTATAGGAAACAATATAAACCTGTTTTTTTTCCAATGTATATTTAATGTAAAGGTAAATTTTGATAATAGTACAAAAAACGTGTATAATTTTATAAAATCACAAAAAACCAAATTTCTAATATGAAGTCAAAACTATTTTTAATTGCCTTTCTTCTCATCTCAGCTTTCAGTATAGCACAGGAAGTTGAAATTAGCGGACAGGTAAATGAAGAAGCTACCGGTTTGCCTATACCGGGGGTTAATGTAACGGTACAAAACTCAAACTTAGGCACTGTTACAGATATGGATGGTAATTTTACCATTAAAGTTTCTACTGGCTCTGTGGTAGAGTTTTCATTTCTTGGTTACGAAACCTACCAAAAAAAGGCAACAACCAGCGAAACTATTACAGTGTTATTAAAAGAGACAGCTAACACATTGGATGAACTGGTGCTTATTGGTTATGGTTCTACTACTAAAAAAGAAGTGACCGGAGCTGTAGGCACTGTAAGCAGCCAGACACTTGAAAAACTAAGGCCTGTAAAAGTAGAACAGGCTTTACAGGGAACAGTGTCGGGTGTAAACGTTACCACACAATCGGGTGCACCGGGTTCAAACCTTAGCATCAGGATCAGGGGTATCGGTACAAACGGAAATGCAGACCCTGCGGTAATAGTAGATGGATATTTATTACCCAATGCTGCAGACTTGGGTTTAATTAACCCTAACGATATAGAAAACATAACAGTTTTAAAAGATGCTCAGGCAGCTATTTACGGTACTATAGCAGCTAATGGTGTTGTATTGGTTACAACCAAAAAAGGACGAAAAAACCAAAAAGCACGTATTTCGTATAATGTGTATACGGGCATTCAGGAAACAACAAGAAAAATGCCTACGCTAAATGCTACAGAATATGCTGCATTACTCAACGAAAGTTATGCAAATGGCAACCAGGCAATTCCATACCCTAACCTGAATGGACTGGGTAAAGGGACTAACTGGCAGGACGAAGTTTTTGAGCAGGCTCCTATTACCAGCCATGACCTGTCATTAAGTGGTGGTACAGATAATGTTACTTATTCTGTAAGCGGTTCGCATATAGACCAGGAAGGTATAGTTGGCGGTGATAAATCAGGCTTTGAGCGTAATACGGCACGTATATCCTTAGGCGTTGATGTAAACGAAAAGCTGAAGTTAAATACCAATGCCATTTTTACACAGTTTAATAGAAAAACATTAAGCGAAAATGCTTTAGGTTCGGTACTTTTTAACACACTCAATGTACCCGCCACCCTTACACCTTATGATGAAGAAGGCGCTTATACGCTTGTACCAAGTAATACAGGTTTTGGTACAGAAATTATAAACCCTCTTGCACAAATAGATAACACTTATAACGATTATAACTACAAGAGACTAAACGGTACTTTTGGTTTGGATTATAACTTATTTAAAGGCCTTACAGTAACCGGGCGTATTGGTTTTAGTACTGCCAACGGGAGGGGAAGAACCTTTAATAAACAGATAAGCTACGGAGGTAAAATTTATGACGTACAGAGAAGCAGTGTAGATTTAAACGCCACTAATGACAACAGTTATACTTTTGACCTGTTTGCAGAGTATAAAAAGACATTTGCTGAAGCGCACGACTTTATTTTTACAATTGGTACTACCGCAATGAAAGATTGGGGCGAAGGTTTATATGCTACAGGATATGATGTTCCTTATAACTCATGGCAATATGCCGATATAAGCTTGGCGAATGGGCTTAGCGATGCCAAAACCAACAGCTCTTATGTGTATGATAACAGAAGGCTTTCACATTTTGGAAGGCTTCAGTACAATTTTAAAGGGCGCTACCTGCTTAGCGGTATGATAAGGCGCGATATGTCTACACGCTTCTCCCCTACTTACAGAGTTGCATGGTTTCCTTCAATTACCGGAGGATGGATTATTTCAGACGAACCTTTTTTTAATAAAAAAGATGATAATAGCCTTATAAGTTTTGCCAAACTAAGGGCCAGCTACGGTGTATTGGGCAGCGACAGTAATAATGGCGGTGAAATTTATCGCTCACTACTTTCCGGCGAAGCAATGTATGTTTTTGATAACACACTTACAAGCGGCGTAGCTACAGGAAAAGTACCAAACCCTAAAGGAACCTGGGAAGAAGCAAGAAAACTTGATATAGGGGCTGATGTTAATTTGTTTAATGATAAAGTAACCCTTGTTGCCGATTATTTTGTTGATACACGACATGACCTGTTAATACAAAACATACCGGTATCTGGTATTATTGGTATAGGCGCACCTGGCGCAAGCGCACCAACAGTAAATGCTGGTACAGTGAAAAATTCCGGTTTCGAGCTGGCGCTGGGCTATAAAGATAAACTGGGTAAAGATTTTAGCTTTGACGCTAATTATAATGTCACCTTCCTTAAAAATGAAGTTACCGAGGTAAATAACGGCACAGGCTTTTTTCCCGGCGGTTCTTTTGGCTTGAGTGAGCAACCTTCAAGAATGCAGGAAGGCTACCCAATAGGCTATTTTTACGGCTACCAGATGGAAGGTATCTTCCAAAACCAGGAAGAGGTTGATAATGCCCCTTCACAACTTGGTTTAGGAACAGAGGCACATCCGGGAGATATACGTTTTAAAGATGTAAATGGCGATGGTGTTATTACTCCAGATGACAAAACAGACATAGGCAACCCCATACCCAGTGCAATTATGGGCTTTAACCTGACATTTAATTACAAAAATTTCGATTTTACAACCTACGTATTCGCTTCAATAGGTAATGATATGGTTAGGGCTTATGAAAGAAATGTACCAAACGGAAACAAGCTAAATTATGTATTAAACCGCTGGACGGGTGAAGGTACCAGCAATACAGTACCAAGGGTTACTACAGGGGCAACAAATAATGCGATTTTCTCATCTTATTATGTAGAAGATGCTTCGTACTGCCGTATACAAAATATGCAGCTGGGTTATACACTAAATCCGGACTGGACAGGTAATGTACTTACAAAAGCACGTATATATGTGGCAGTAAACAACCTGTACACCTTTACAAAATATATGGGTTATGATCCGGGGGCTTCATCAGGTGCTCCTATAGGTGGTGGCGTAGACCGTGGTTTTTATCCGGTGCCAAGAATGTATATGATAGGAGCCAACATTAATTTCTAATTTAAAGAAAATGAAAAAGAATATTATAAAAGCAATTGTAGCATTTAGTTTATTAGGCTTGTATACTACTTCATGTACTGATGATTTTGTTGATATACAAACCCCTTATACACTAGATTCAGAAACATATTTTAACAGCGAAGAAGATTATCAAAAAGCACTGATAGGTGTATATGACATATTACAATCAACCTATGTTAATGTCCTATTAGGTGAAATAGCTTCAGACAATACACTTTGTGGCGGTGAAAGCGCTACAGACACACCTGGTTTTCAACAAATTGACAACATGACGCACACTCCTGTTAATCCCAATCTTAAAAACGTATGGGACTGGATGTTTGCCGGTGTAAACCGTGCCAACTATATTATGGAGTATCAGGATAAAACCGATTTTGAAGGAAAACAGTATATAATAGCACAAACCCGCTTTTTAAGAGCTTATTTTCATTTTGAGCTGGTAAAATGGTTTGGCGGTATTCCGTTAAAAGGAGATCAGCGCTTTGTAGTAGGAGATGAAACCTCCATACCCCGCGCCAGTAAAGAAGAAGTTTATGCTTCGATAGAAGCAGACCTGCAATATGCTGTAGAAAATATGTATACAGGAGATCAGCAAGCCGGCAGGATAACCTTAGGTGCTGCCAAAGCACTGCTGGGTAAAGTATACCTGTACCAAAATAAATTTAGCCAGGCTGCGGCTATTTTAGAAGAAGTAATACAAAGCGGCGATTATTCGCTTGAAAGTGATTATAACATCATTTTTGAAAATGAAGGTGAAAACGGCTCAGGGTCAGTTTTTGAAGTACAATATACTGACCAGGAAGGTGCCGGTTTTGAATGCCTGCAGTGTAGTGAAGGTAACGTTGCTGTAGGTTTTAACGGTCCCAGAAATTATGTTGGCCCGTTATATGATTCCGGGTATAGTTTTAATGTACCTACACAGGAAGCTTATGATGCCTATGAGCCTGGAGATATTAGAAGGGATGTAGCCATACTGAATATTGAAGCATGGGCAGCAGCAAACCCAGGGGTTGAATATGGCATTGGTTATGAACATACCGGCTATTTTAACAAAAAATATATACCAAGGCAGGGTGACCTTAACCTGGGCGACAATAAGCTAACCAACCCTAATAATTACAGGGCTATACGTTATGCTGATGTATTGCTTATGGCTGCCGAAGCATATAATGAAACCGGTAACGATGAAAAAGCAAGACAATACGTAAATATGGTAAGGGCACGTGCTTTTGGAGATAACAACCATAACTTTACATCATCTGGTGCAGCGCTTGGTGACCAGATATGGGCTGAAAGAAGAAGGGAATTAATGGGGGAAGGCCACCGCTTTTTTGACCTGGTAAGAACCGGCAGGGCAGCTTCGGCAATTGAAGGTTTTACCACCGGTAAAAATGAGTTGTTTCCTATTCCTTACGAAGAAATTCAATTTTCTAACGGTAACTGGGAGCAGAACCCCGGCTATTAATTAAAACTAATAACTATGAAAAATTTAAAGTATATACTAAGCATTCTGTTCATAAGCCTGTTTTTTGGCTGTAGTGAAGACAGCGACACAGGTTTTGCAAATGATGCCGAAGCTCCTTCAAATATTTCGGCACTGTTCACCATTGCACAAGACAACTCTGGCATGGTAACCATAACCCCTTTAGGCGAAGGCGCTACAATGTTTGAAGTGTACTATGGAGACGGCACAACCGAACCCGGCACAGCTACAGTGGGAGAAAAAGTAGTACACCAGTATACCCAGGGCACTTTTAATGTGAAAATTATTGCCACAGGCATAAATGGTAAAACTACCGAGGCCGAAATACCACTAACCGTTTCTTTTTTACCTCCCGAAAACCTGGAAATAAATATAACCCCTTCAGCAGGAAATCCGTTTGAAATAGAGATAAGTGCGACAGCAGACCTTGAACTGTATTTTGAAGCTACTTTTGGTGAAGACCCATCGGCAACGCCTGTACAGTTTATGGAAGGCGAAACCATAACGCATACCTATGCTGCTATAGGTACTTATACAGTAACTGTAACCGCATACAGCGGCGGCACTGAAACAGTAAGTGTAACAGAAGATGTTGTTATCAGCAACCCTTTACTATTACCTATTGATTTTGAAGATGCCACCCAAAATTATGAGTTTACAACCTTTGGCGGTGCAACAGCATCAGTAGCCGATAACCCGGCATCCGGCGGCATAAATACCAGTAGCAAAGTGGGCAGCATTACTCCGGCACAGGGGACAACATGGACAGGGGCATACATTACGCTTGACGAAGTTATAGATATGTCACAGACTTCTTTCAGGATTAAAGTATATTCACCGGCAGCGGGTGTACCTGTATTGCTTAAGCTGGAAAACCTGACAAACGGCGATATAAGTTCAGAAACTACTGCCTATACTACAGTCGCTAACCAGTGGGAAACACTAACTTTTACATTTACAGGTGCAAATGATGATTATTCAAAACTTGTACTGTTTTTTAATGCAGCAAATCCTGGAACTGGCGACACGTATTATTTTGATGATATCGAACAATATACACCTGCGGCAAATTCGATTTTCCCGATAACTTTTGAAAATCCATCAACAAATTATAATTTCGAAGATTTTCAGGGCGCACAAACTTCTGTGGTAAATAATCCAGATCCTTCAGGTATAAACACAAGCGCCAAAGTAGGAAAAATGCTTAAACCAAACGGAAGCCAGGTATGGGCTGGCTCTTATAAAACCTATCCGGCTCCATTTGATTTTACAAGTATGCATACTATAAAAATGAAGGTTTATAGTCCCGCAGTAGGCAAACAGGTGATTTTTAAATTTGAAAACGGAACCGAAGCTATGAACATAGAAAAAAGTGCCTATACTACTGTGGCAAACCAGTGGGAAGAGCTAACTTTTGTATTTGATAACATAGTAAGTGCTAACAACTACAAAACAATTACCCTATTTTTTGATGCGGGTGTAGCCGGTAACGGCGCAAATTATTATTTTGATGATATTCAACTCACAAACTAAAAACTATGAAAGAGATTTTAAAACATGTTGGTAAACTTTTGGTGCTGCTTATATTGGTAAGCAGTTGCCAGGATGATGATAATACGTTCGGTAAAATTATTGCCCCCACAAACCTGGAACTTGGCTATGAAATTATCGGACAGTCGGCAGATAACCCTAATGGTGATGGTAGCGGAAACGCAATACTCACCGCACATGCCGATAACGCAATAACATACAAATTTATATTTGAAGATGAAACAAGCGTTTCAGACGCCTCTGGTAAAATAACAAAACGCTTTACCACCCCCGGCATACACACCTATACTATAACTGTGGTGGCATATGGCAAGGGTGGTGTAAGTACAAGTGGTACTATAGTAGTAGAAGACATTTTAAGTACGTTTAATGATCCTGCTACTACAGAACTTTTAACTGGCAACAGCTCAAAAGTGTGGTATGTAGCGCGTGATGAAACGGCACACCTGGGTGTAGGCCCTAATGATCCTAACCTGCCTGACACGAACTATTGGTGGTCATGGTGGTTTGCACAACCTAATGAAAAAGGAGATTCAGAAACTGAAAATTGTATCTATACAAATAAACTTACTTTTACAAAACAAGGTAACCTTATTAAATATACGTTGGAGAATGATGCCACATTTTTTAATAAGGCGTACCTGTCATTGGTTGGTGAATCAGGCCCTGATGCCTGCGCACCTTTTGATGTATCAGGGGTTAAAAATGTTACGCTTGAACCCGCAGAATCAGTAGTGGCAGAAGAATTTACTACCGGTACACAAATGAAGTTTAGCGATGGCGGCTTTATGGGATATTATATTGGAACTAGTGTTTATGAAATTCTTGAACTTACCGAAAACCGCATGGTAGTAAGGGCGGTTCAGGGTAATGACCCTGCAACAGCATGGTACCAGATATTTACTACGCAAGATCCTGATGGCCCTGTAGACCCTGTATTTACAACCCTTGCCTGGAGTGATGAATTTGACTATACCGGGGCTCCGGACACGGCAAAGTGGAATATGGAAACCGGCGGCGGTGGCTGGGGTAATAATGAGGTACAAAACTATCAGGCAACCGGGAATGCAGTAGTATCTAATAATACACTTAAAATTACAGCAAGGAAAGAGTCTGACGGTACAATTACCTCTGCCCGTATGACAACCCATAACCATTGGGATTTTACTTATGGAAAAGTAGAATTCAGGGCAAAATTACCAACAGTAGGAGGTTCATGGCCAGCGTTATGGATGTTAGGGTCAAATTATTTAACAAACACATGGCCGGGATGTGGAGAAGTAGATGTAATGGAGCATGTTGGTAACGACCTGAATACTATTCATGGTACACTACATTACCCGGAAAACAGTGGTGGTAACGGTAATACCGGCACTACTACTGTAGATGATGTTGCACAATGGCATACCTACTCTGCCGTATGGACAGCAGATTTTATTAAATTTTATGTAGATGACACTCTGTATAAAACATTTAACAACTCACCTAATGTACCATTTAACCATGACTTTTTCATCATCATGAACGTTGCCATGGGCGGTACTTTTGGCGGTAATATAGATGCTGGATTTACTGAAGCAACTATGGAGATTGATTATGTAAGGGTATACCAATAATGAACTTATATATTTTATAATTTTATCCCCGGAAACTGCAAGGCTATAATTAACCTTACAGTTTCCAGGGATTTTATTTTTTTTTGCAATGAACTATACACTACCTAAGTACTTTTCTGCAGCATTACTGGCTTTTGCCTTAGGCTGCGCGACAACCAACACCACCAAAACAGTTGAAGTTTCTCAACAATCAGATACAGACCGCCGCGTAGACTCTGTGCTTAACTTAATGACCCTTCAGGAAAAAATAGGGCAAATGAACCAGTATAATGGTTTTTGGGAAGTAACAGGCCCCGCGCCACGGGGTGGCGCTGCCGCAATGAAATACGATCAGCTTAAAAAAGGCATGGTAGGCTCTATGCTAAATGTGTATGGCACAAAAGATGTAAGGGCATTACAAAAAATAGCCGTTGAAGAAACGCGTCTGGGCATACCGGTTATTTTTGGACTGGATGTTATACATGGATATAAAACCATAAGCCCCATACCACTTGCCGAAGCCGCAAGCTGGGATATGGAGGCCATTCAAAAATCAGCTGAAATTGCAGCCGCAGAAGCTGCTGCTGCAGGAATTAACTGGACCTTTGCACCCATGGTAGATGTGAGTCGCGATGCCCGCTGGGGCCGTGTGATGGAAGGCGCCGGTGAAGACCCTTACTTTAACAGCCGTGTCGCCGAAGCTCGTGTAAAAGGGTTTCAGGGTAATTTGGATGAGTTTCATTTAGCAGCGTGCGTAAAACATTTTGCAGGCTATGCCTTTGCGGAAGCCGGACGTGATTATAATACCGTGGATATAAGTGATAATACACTGCATAATATAATACTCCCCCCATTTAAAGCGGCTTCTGATGCTGGCGCACTTACATTTATGAATTCGTTTAATGAGCTTGAAGGTATACCCGCAACAGGTAATGCTTACCTTCAAAAAGAAATACTAAAAGGCGATTGGGGATTTAAAGGCTTTATTGTTACCGACTGGGGTTCTATGGGTGAAATGATTACACATGGCTATGCTGCAAACCTGAAAGATGCTGCAATGAAAGCTGCCAATGCCGGAAACGACATGGATATGGAATCTGAAGGGTATGTTAAACATCTGGAAGCCCTGGTAAAAGAGGGCAAAGTATCAGAAGAACGTATAAATGATGCCGTGCGCCGTATATTAAGGGTAAAATTTATGATGGGGCTTTTTGATGACCCTTATAAATATTGTGATGAGCAGCGTGAAAAAACTACTATAGGCAAGAAAGAATTTCATGATGGTGTGCTGGATATGGCTAAAAAATCAATTGTATTATTAAAAAACAACAATAACCTGCTTCCCCTTAAAAAAGAAGGACAAAAAATAGCGGTTATAGGTGCGTTGGCTAATGATAAAACAAGTCCGCTGGGCAACTGGCGCATTAATGGTGATGATGGCACTGCCGTTTCGGTTTTAGAAGGCCTTCAGCATTACAAAGGCAACACTATCACTTATGCCAAAGGAGCTGATGTTGTGGTGGGCACCACAACTTTTGGCACTGAAGTCCATATTAACACTACAGATAAAAGTGGCTTTAATGAAGCGGTACAGGCAGCAAAAGCAGCGGATATAGTGGTTATGGTTATTGGTGAATACGGCCTGCAAACCGGCGAGGGCCGCAGCCGCAGTAAAATAGATATTCCCGGAGTACAGGAAGAATTGCTTAAAGCTGTATTTGAAGTAAATAAAAATGTTGTGGTTGTGTTGAACAATGGCAGGCCATTAATCTTAAACTGGGAAGCAGAAAATGTACCAGCCATTGTAGAGGCATGGCACCTGGGTACCGAAAGTGGTAATGCTATTGCACAGGTATTGTATGGCGATTATAACCCTAGCGGAAAACTCCCTATGAGTTTTCCAAAAGCAGTAGGGCAATTACCCATATATTATAATCATAAAAACACAGGCAGGCCAGGAAATGGGCAACCTACCGAAAGTGTATTCTGGTCGCATTACGGAGATATTGATAATGCCCCCCTCTACCCTTTTGGCTATGGTTTAAGCTATTCTTCATTTGCTTATTCAAACCTTACATTAAGTAGTAATTCATTTAATAAAAACGGACAGATTACTGTTAGTGTAGATGTAAAAAACACCAGTAACCGTGACGGTAAAGAAGTAGTACAGCTTTACCTTAGAGATATGGTAGGTTCTGTTACCCGTCCGGTAAAGGAACTAAAAGGGTTTGAACTGGCCGAAATAAAAGCCGGGGAAACCAAAACCATCACTTTTACCATAAGCGAAAAAGATATTGCTTTTTATACTGCCAACAAAATATGGGAAGCAGAGCCAGGTGAATTTGATGTTTTTGTGGGTGGAAGTTCGCAAACTGTGTTAGAATCTTCTTTTACATATACTAACTAATAGAGTTATGAAAAAAATTGCCCTGTTACTGCTTATTACATGTTTTACCTGTACTGCACAGGTTAAAAAAGGTACCCTCGTATGGGAAGAAAATTTTAATGGAAATATTATTGATGAAGCTACCTGGAATTTTGAAGTAGGCGATGGCTGCCCTAATTGTGGGTGGGGTAATAACGAGCGCCAGTTATATACTACAGAGAACCATAAAGTGGAAAATGGTAATTTAGTTATAACGGCTAAAAAACATGACGGTGAATATACTTCAACCAGAATAACCACGGCCAACAAAAAAGAATTTAAATACGGCTATATAGAGGCTCGTGTAAAGTTACCCACCGGGCAGGGCATATGGCCTGCGTTCTGGATGCTGGGATCTGATATTAAAAAAGAGGGCTGGCCTTTATCTGGTGAAATTGATATACTGGAATATTTAGGGCGCGATCCGGATATGGTATATACCACAATTCATACCAAGGCTAACCATGCCGGTAATGCAACCGGTAAAAAAACAGAATTTAAAAATATGGAGGAAGGGTACCACACGTTTGGTATAGATTGGAGTAAACAGGCAATTACTTTTTATGTGGATAACGTAAGTGTTTTTACGTATGCCCCAAAAGTAAAAACAATAGAAAACTGGCCTTTTGATAAACCCTTTTTTATAATACTCAATATGGCCATTGGTGGTAATTTTGGCGGGCCAGAAGTTGACGATAGTATATTTCCGCAGGAATATTATATAGATTATGTAAAAGTTTATTCAGCAGGGTAACATATTTTATACATTGCAGAGTTAGTAAGGCATAGGGCACCTGCCCATTTTTGTTAATTAAAAAAGGTTCAGAAAACTGAACCTTTTTTAATTACATTACTATAAGATATAGTACTTATACTTTGTTGCTGCCTTTTATCAGATTGTAAACTACCATTATTACTGCTACAACAAGTAATAAGTGTATGAATGCACCTGCTATTTTAAAGACTAAGCCCAAAACCCAGACTATAACCATAATAACTGCAATTGTATATAATAAACCTTTCATAACAATATATTTTTAATTAAGTGCTAACTATTTAGCAGCATCAAGGCTTTCTTTAATGCTTTTTGCCTTAGCAAGATGTTCCCTAAGGGTTGGCAACATTCCTGCAGCCCATGCTTTTATGTCGGCATCTTCAGCTTTATCAGCAGCGTCTTCCATTTTGTCAATGGTTTTTTCATGGCCGTCAATCATCATATCAATATATTTTTTATCAAAATCGGCTGCACTTTCATCATTAAGGTCTTCATAAGCCTCTTTTACATCTTCTGTTTCATCCATAGGAAGTGTAATGTTTTTTTGCTGTGCAAGCTGCTTTGTTTGCTCAGATGCTTTGTTATGGTCTTCAACCAGCATTTGGGCATATTCTTTAACCTGTGGGTTAGCGCTTCTTTCCTGAGCTAGTTTACCAAGCTTAATTTCTTTCATATTTACCTCTGTAGCGGTAACAAGATAGTCTGAATCATCTTCCAGGTTGTTGTTAGCATCGTCAAACTTTTCTTCGTTTTGCTCTTCAGCTGCTTCGGCAGGGTCAGTTTCTTTATTATCCTTACAAGATGTCATTCCTAATGACATAGTTAATACGGCTGCAAAAAGGAATCCTTTGCTAAATAATGATGTTCTTTTCATAATAGTTGTTTATTTACTGTTATTTGTTCTTCCAAAATTACAACATATAAAAGGCTGACTATGTTAGTATAATCACAATTTGTGTTATTAAAATACTAAAAGAATTTTCCTGTAAAAAAACATTCTTTCTTGGCAGTAACTCACAGCCGATTTTAAAATTGTATTAGCTTTGCAGTACAATTAAGTTTGAAAATGATTAACCCCTCTGCATCCGGCTGGATAGATAAATTTTTTAGTAAGCCCATAAAGCTGCCTGTTTATAAGAGTCCACAGGATTTTTATAATTCGGTGCGCGATACCGGCTTTATATACGGGCATGTAATAGATTTTAACAGCCTGGATTTTTCTGAGAGCCGCGAATGGAATACTGAAGAAATTACCAAAGCAGGCCTGCTTAACGTGCTTTATGAAATGTACCGGATGGTTACAACCGATAGCGACATTAAAAATTTTACTGCACAAGCAGCTGCCTTTTATAAGCAAATGCAGCCGGAAGGCTTTAGCATTAATTTATTTAAAAAAGTGTTAGGCACCCCTGCCCCTGCCAGGCAGCTTGAAGAAATACTGGACGCACGGGTAAAAACTAACGACAATATTATAAGCAGAAACTTTTCTCACATACTCATAAATGCACTGTTGTTTATGGATGTGCTTGCTTTTGAACGTTATTTACAACACGAAGGCCTTCCACAGGATTATTTGCGTAAACTGGAAGAAACCGTAACAGGGCTTATATCTGTTACTTTAAAAACCAAAGCCCTGCCTACTAAGTATGACAGGCTTTTGATTAAACTCTTTGAAGCATCGGTACGATATATTAAATTTTCTGATATTAAAACCGATGATTTAAATGATATACCGCTGGATTATTTTACACAAAATACAGAAAAGCTATATCTGCTGGATATGGCCGGCATGGCTATATGGAGTGATGTTGAAGCGCAGCATGCAGAAAATAATTTTATTTATACATTAGCATCAAGATTAGGCCTTAGTGAAGCTCAGGCTACAGAGAGTATTGCCTCTTTTGCAGTATTTCTTAAAATACACCGCCATAAAATACCGTATTTTAAATACTCAAACCCGGTAAAGCATTTTTATGAGCACGCCACACAAAATGTAATGTTGCTTGTAAACCGCAACAGGAAACGTTTAGTAAAAGAAATTTCTAATAACGGCGAACTTGTATTACTGCTTACCCACTCCACACACAGGTCTCTGGATAAAAAAGAAAAGAAAAAGATAAAAAAACAATTGCTGGAAATTTGCAAAACTGTTCCCTCGCTGGCTATTTTCCTGCTACCGGGCGGTAGCCTGCTGTTACCCCTGCTTATTAAACTGATACCGCAAATGCTGCCTTCTATTTTTAATGAAAATCTTGAGCAGGAAGACAGTAATTAATAGTTTATCTGGTAATTTATTAAAATCACCAAACTGTATAAAAAATGAAAAGCCCCGGTATTTTCCCGGGGCTTTCACATAAATGTTATAAAATTATAACATCAACCTGTCAACAGTATCAAGGTCCTTATTATCACATAAGTTAACTTCCAAATCTTTCACAATACCAGAATTAAGCCCGTATACCCAACCATGCAGGCAAAGTTGCTGGCCATTTTTCCAGGCTCCCTGTACAATTGATGTCTTGGCAAGGTCAAACACCTGTTCTTTTACATTAATCTCTACAAAGGCGTTAAACCGTTCCGTTTCATTTACAATAGAGTTCAGGTACTGGTGGTGCAGCCTGTAAACATCTTTTATATGGCGTATCCAGTTATCTATAATGCCTATATGCTGGTTGCCCATAGCGGCTTTTACCCCACCGCAGCCATAATGCCCACATACAATTATATGTTTTACCTTTAATACATTTACCGCATAATCTACCACGCTAAGCATATTCATATCGCTGTGTATTACCATATTGGCAATATTACGGTGCACAAAAACTTCTCCCGGCTCAGCGCCGATAATTTCATTTGCCGGCACACGGCTGTCAGCGCAGCCAATCCATAGCAAAGGGGGCTCCTGCCCTTTTGCAAGCCTTTCAAAAAACTCCGGGTTTTCCTTTAGTTTTTTTTCAGACCATACCTTGTTATTTTCAAGTATCTTTTTATAAAAATTATCGCTGCTGTCTATATTTTTCATAGTATTTTAATTAGCCTGTTGCCTATATATTATCAATTTTTGTTTTTGCAGGTTCTGCATGTTCAATAAAAACATGCTCCCCCGTCACAGAGTCATCAAGGTCATATTTATCCTTGAAGCCCATAAGTTTTACAGAAATGTTTTTTTCCGGGGCAATAATATCCCTGAACTCCTTTACAAGATCCTGCACGTCATGCGCTATATATACCGTATCAGAGGCATCAATAACTACTGCGGCGTTTTCAGGAATATTATTAAATGTTGCCTTAATAGCAGCTTTATTTAGAAAGGAAACTTCCTGTGCAAGATCTATATGTATTATATCGCCTTCGGCATAAGCCTCTTTCCTGAAATTGTAGGCCCTTTTTAAATTTCCCCTCAATATAAAAATAATGCTTATAACCATACCCAGCGCCACACCCTTTAACAGGTCTGTAGCTACAACAGCTACCAGTGTAGCAATAAAAGGAATAAACTGGTATTTGCCTTTTTGCCAGAAGTGCTTTAATTTGGCAGGAGATGCCAGTTTAAAACCGATTACAATAAGTATAGCGGCAAGTGTTGCCAGGGGAATACGGTTTAATAAATGCGGAATGGCCAGCACACATATTAACAGTAAAAAACCATGTATAATAGCTGATTTTTTTGTTTTTGCTCCTGAGTTGGCATTTGCAGATGACCGCACCACTACCGATGTTAAGGGCAATCCGCCAAGCATTGCACTTATCATATTACCTATCCCTTGGGCTTTGAGCTCTCTGTTAGTATTAGTATAACGCTTTTGCTCATCCATCCTGTCTGAGGCTTCTATGCACAACAAGGTTTCTATAGAGGCTACTACAGTAATGGTAGCAGCTGTAACCCATACAGCACTATTAGTAAAGGCTGTAAAATCGGGTATAATTATTATGTTTTTTAGCTCCTCCCAGCTTTCGGGCACCGGAAGGGTAACTAAGTGCTGCGGCTGTAGTGCCAGATCACTCCCTGTGGCTATAAAAATCTCATTAATAATTACTCCTACAAGTACTACTACCAGCGCACCGGGCACCAACTTTAACTTTTTTAAAGCAGGCACTTTACCCCACACTATAAGTAAAATAAGTGCTACTATAGCAATTAAAACCGCACCGGGATCAAAACGTGCCAGAATATCGGGAATATCTGAAAAAGGGTTGGAACCATCAAGCCTGAAAAGTGATTCATCACCCTGATAGCTTTTATCATACCCAACAGCATGCTCTACCTCATTAAGTATTATAATGATGCCTATACCTGCCAGCATACCCTCTATAACATTTGTAGGTATATAGTTAGATATGGCGCCTGCCCTTATAAAACCAAGCAACAACTGCATTGCACCGGCTATAAAGCCACACAACAAAAATGTTTCGAATGAATTGAAAGAGGCTATGGCTGTTAAAACTATGGCTGCAAGGCCCGCGGCAGGCCCGGAAACACTGATGTGGGAATTACTGAGTGTGCCCACAACAATACCACCTACAATACCGGCTATAATACCCGATAAAGGCGGTGCGCCAGAAGCCAGGGCTATGCCCATACATAACGGTAGCGCCACCAAAAAAACCACAAGACCCGATGGAAAATCTGCCTTGAGGCTGGCAAAAAAAGCTGTTTTTTTTGTCATGCCAAAAAATATAATACATTAAAAAATTAAATACTTGTGTATTTATTATCAGCTAAATAGCTGCAAAAAAAATGTATTATATAATTTCGGGAGGGGGTAAAAAAATATCTCCAAAAACATTATCATGCTTTTGGAGATTTTCAGACTTTATAAGTGTTGACTTTTTTGCTGCTTTATAAAAAGAAATTTCAAACTCAAAGTGCAGCCCTAACTGCACCTCTTTAATTTCTTTCTGCATTTCTTCTTCGTTAAGATCGCAAACCAATGATATATCATCCTCTTCTTCCTGTACCAGGCTCACTATTGTGGGTGCTGACAGAAAGGCAAAGAATAAAAATACCATTATGTTTACCAAAACCTTCATTATTGCGAAGATAGATAAAAAATTAATAACTTCTTTGCTGCAATACTATATTTCCTCTTCGCTCCAGGCTTTCATCATCCACATGGTTTTTTCCTGCTCTTTTATAAAATCGCTCATCATGCTGTTAGTACCTTCGTCTTCAATTTTGGCGCTTTCTTCAAGAATTACACGCTCAATTTTTAAAAGCCCTGATAGAGATTCCATAATCAGGCCTACTGCTTCGGTATCTTTAGATACATTTTTGCCTACAGTAAGTTTATTATTGGTAACATAATCATCAAAAGTATGCAGCGGTACGGCACCCAGGGTAAGTATACGTTCGGCCACCATATCTATTTTTAGCTGTGCATCATTATACAACTCTTCAAACTTAACGTGGAGGTCAAAAAAGCGTTTACCCCTAATATTCCAATGGATGCCGCGCAGGTTTTGATAATATACCTGAAAATTTGAAAGTAAAATATTGAGTTCAGCAGCTATAAGTTCTGTTTCTTTTACCGGTAAACCTAAAATGTTAGTTTTTTCTTTTGCCTGTGTTTTCATTACCTCTATTTTTTGTAAGTTTTTACATCACTAAACTATTGTAAATTTAGTTATTTATTCAATAGCCTTTATCAATAGTTTTTATAATTTTATCATAAAAACTTATACTATGACCATTACACAGTTGTATTATGTGCTTGCTGTAGCTGAACATAAAAATTTTACCGTGGCCGCGGAGCGATGTTTTGTTACCCAGCCTACACTAAGTATGCAGATACAAAAACTTGAGGAAGAACTTGATGTACAAATATTTGACCGTAGCAAAAAACCTATCCAACTTACGGAAGTAGGCCAAAAAATAGTAACACAAGCCAAAAATATAGTGAGTGAATCTGGCAGGATTAAAGATATAGTAGACCAGCAAAAGGGATATATAGGTGGCGATTTTAAAGTAGGTATCATCCCTACAATTATGCCTACGCTATTACCTATGTTTATAAATAATTTTATTAAAAAATACCCGAAGGTTAACCTGATTATTGAAGAGCATACTACCGAAGAAATTATCAGGATGGTAAAAAATGGGCAGCTGGATGCAGCTATAGCCGCCACACCACTTGATGAAGAAAGCATAAAAGAAATTGTACTGTATTATGAGCCTTTTGTTGCTTATGTGCCCGAAAATAACCCATCGTTTAAAAAGAAGGAGTTTGAGGTAGAAGACCTTGAAATGAACCTGAGCAATATACTGCTTTTGCAGGACGGGCATTGTTTCAGGAATAATGTGCTTAACATCTGTAAAGCTTCATCACTCCCCTCAGATAACCAGTTTCATATTGAAAGCGGCAGTTTTGAAACCATGATAAGACTGGCTGACGAAGGCCTTGGTATGACGCTACTACCTTACCTGCACACACTTAATATGGATAGCAAATCTACTGCCAAATTACGGCCCTTTAAAGAACCCAGCCCGTCTAGGGAGGTAAGTTTAATATATAGTAAAAAAGAACTTAAACTGCATATTATAGATGCCCTCCGCAACACTATATCCGGAGTGGTAAGGGGCGCTATAGCTTTTCAGAATGTTGCTATAACCAGCCCACTGCAAAAAAAGTGATAAAAAAAGCGGCTACCTTTGAGGCAGCCGCTTTTTTATTTTTCTATGTATACCAGGCAAGCTTTAAGCTCCGGTTTTGAAACAGTAAATTTATACAACCAGTCAACTAGTTGTTCAAGTTCGTAAGGCAGAAGCATTTTTAGGGCTTTCTCTACTTCTTTACAAAAAAGTGCAGGATCAAAACTCACATTTTCCAACACTGTTTTGGTATAACCAAACATTGATGTAGGCATTATTTTTAAATTTTATTTTTTTGGTTAGAACTATAAGAACGTGCGGTAAAATTAATACTTTTTTCGTAAAATAAAAGCTAAATATTCATAAAAAATCGTTTTCGTAATTTGTAAATAACAAATTATTTAACACTTTTTTAGTTTTTAATTGCCCTTAGCATTTCCCTTTTGCCAGGTGGGCCAGGAAGCTTCTCTACCAAAAAGCCTGCCTGTTTCATTGCATTTTTAATAACCGTGCGGCAGGCATAAGTAACCAGTATGCCGCCGGGTTTTAAGGCGGTATACATTTTTTTAAAAATTTCAGGGCTCCATAAGTCCGGTTGGGCATGATAGCCAAAAGCATCAAAATAAACGAGATCATAAACTGATTCATCTACAATATCCTGAAAGAACTGCCTTCGTTTATGCAGGGTGAAGCCATTACTTAAAGTTATAGCTGCCCCCCAGGGGCTATCATGCATTTTTATAAAAACATCTTTGTATAACCCCTGCTTAAGCTGCTGCGGGTAATTAAGCTTCCCTGCCTCTTCAATATCTACCGGATACGCTTCTATACCAGTATAATGAACAAGCCTTTTATTATTTACATTCTCTATGTAAGTAATAAAAGCATTAAGCCCTGTACCAAAGCCTATTTCTAATATACTGATGTCTTCTTTACTTTTTAATGAAAGCCCGTGCTGAATAAAAACATGGTAAGCCTCTTGGATAGCCCCAAATTTAGAATGGTAGCTTTCATTCATTTCCGGCAGGTGTATGGTTACAGAGCCATCTTCTGTAGTAATAATTTCCCTTTTCACGGTAGTTATAAAAAAGGCTGTTGAAGTAACAGCCATATATAAAAATTAATCAATATATAGTTTTTTAATGCGTGGTATAGGCCCCTGGCATTTTTGCTCATGGCATGCAACGCATGATGAAACCGCCTCATTAAAATGGGCTTTGGTATTTACAGTATCGGTATATATAAGGCGCTGCGCCTCTATAAACTTTTTTGCCTGCTCCTTAAAAAAGGCGTCATTTTCTTTGCCATCAGTCATTACGGCATCGTGTATTTTTAAAATATGGGTTGGAAAATTACCCGGGTTTACCCCGGAAGTTATTTTATTTTTCAACAGCATATTTTCGGCATACATTTGTTCCATAAGCGATGCCATTTCGCTCATTTCATACATTTTAAACTCTTTTTCAGGCTTTGCATCACAGTTTTCCCCGTGTTTCGTTTTTGTCACCCCCTGCTGTTTTTTATTACAGGCAATAAACAATAGAGTACTAAGCGTTAAAAAAGCTATATAAATTCTATGCCGTATAGCCATTATAATGTTTTACTTATAAGTACACCATCGGCAAGAAAATTATATTCAAATTCAGGTTCCGTAATTTTGGCAATCTCCTCTTTACTTTTCCCTTCATCTTCGGCATAATGTTTAAGTTCGGCTACAGAAGTTTCGCTAACATAAGCCTTACCGTTAACAATAGCCTCCTGCCCTGCCGAATTCATTGGCACAAAAAAGGCATAATCTTTAAATTTCACAAAGCTTTCTTCTCCGTCTGCCAGTTCAAGCTTCATCCAGCAGCCTTTTCGCTGGCATACATCTTTTACTTTAGTTTTAAAAGTAACATTTATCGTATCACCTGCTTTTAGTGTTTTATATTTATTATACATCTGTTCGCTGGTAATCGCCCTGTCTGCAGTAATTTTATCGCCAAATTGTGCATATTCCCCACTTTCTGTATTTACAGGTTCACCATTTTCTGATGCCGTTTCAACAATATTATCTATCACTATATCTCCCTGGTCTGTATTATTTTCATTTTTACACGAAAAAAACATTGTAAGTGCTGCAATTGCCAAAAATGACTTTCTCATTTTAATAAAATTTAAAATATATAAAGCAAAAATATGCAGAAACTTTAAAAAGGGCAATGTATTATGTCTATTTATTACACTTTGCTACAACCTGTTAAATAATGCTGAATAATAATTGCGTTGCCCTGTATCTTAAAAAAATGGAAATTTTTAGTAAATTTGCTGTCAACACAACTTTACTACTAACAATAATACTATTGTATCCTGATGAGCGAAAATCAAACCCAGTCCTTTATTATTAACAGGGCTGCCACATCGAAAATAGAGAATATTGATTTTGAAAACTTACCGTTTGGGAGTGTATTTACAGATCATATGCTTTATTGCGATTATAAAAGTGGCGAATGGGGCACACCGGTTATAAAGCCGTATGAACCCCTAACAATGGATCCTTCATCGAGGGTATTTCATTACGGCCAGGCTATTTTTGAAGGCATGAAAGCCTATAAAGATGAAAATGATGACGTATGGCTTTTCCGTCCTGACCAGAATTTGACCCGTTTCAATAAATCTGCTGTTAGGCTTGCCATGCCCGAAATACCTGAAGAAGTATTTATTGAAGGCCTTAAACAACTTATCAATATAGATAAAGCATGGGTTAAAAAAGGTAAGGGCAACTCTCTTTATCTGCGCCCTTTTATGATAGCAACCGGCCATGGCGTTATAGCTGCTCCTTCTGGCCAGTATCGTTTCATGATTATCCTGTCACCTTCAAAAGCGTATTACCAGGGCGATGTAAAAGTGCTTATTGCCGAACATTACAGCCGTGCTGCCAATGGCGGTATAGGTGCTGCCAAAGCTGCTGCTAATTATTCAGCACAGTTTTACCCTACCCTGCTTGCCAACAAACAGGGGTACCAACAGGTTATCTGGACGGACGATGCTACGCATACCAAACTGGAAGAAGCAGGTACCATGAATATATTCTTCCGCATTAATGATACTCTTTATACCGCGCCTACAAGCGAACGTATACTGGACGGCGTAACCCGTAAAAGTATAATAGACCTTGCAAAACGTGAAAATATAACTGTAGAAGTACGCCCCGTATTAGTTGATGAAATTATTGAAGCCAGTAAAAATGGCTCTTTAAAAGAAATATTTGGTGCCGGTACGGCAGCGGTTATAAACCCTATTACAGGTTTTAGCTACCAGGACACCTACTATGAACTGCCGAGGCAGGACAACCCCATGGCACTGGACCTAAAAAATAAACTTACTGATATACAATATAAACTGGCTGAAGATACTTTTGGCTGGACAATAAAGATCTAAATAAATAAAGGCCGCAATTTAATTGCGGCCTTTTTATTTTAAAATTTTAATATTTCAGTAAAATCGGGCTTAAAATAGCCCGGGCCCTTCATAACCTTGCCGTCTTCACGGTAAATGGGTTTTCCATCTGCACCCAATTTACTCATATTGCTGCGCTGAATTTCATCAAATACTTCTTCTATTTTGTGTTGCAGGCCATGCTCTATAATGGTACCGCATAAAATATACAACATATCGCCAAGTGCATCGGCTACTTCTGTAAGGTCGTTATTTTGGGCTGCTTCCAGATACTCTTCGTTTTCCTCTTTCATTAAACTATATCTCAGCACATTAAGTTTTTCGCCAAGGCTGGCAGTCGGTATTTTTCCGGTACCTAAACCAAAAGATGAATGAAAAAGAGTTACATGGTCTAATTGTTTTTTCATGCTCTATAAATTTTTACTTTTTAAAAATATAAAAAGTCAGCCATCAAAATTGTAGTTTTGCAAAAAAGATTTTAACATGTTTAGTACCGGACAACTGGTTTTTGCTGCCTGTTTTATAGTGGTTTTTATATTTGCAATGATATATGTATACAGAAAAGACCTTACACTTCACAAAAAATATTATAAAGGCAGTTACTGGATACTTATTAGCCTGTTACTTTTTATTTTTATATTATTTATCATGAAAACCCTGTTGAAAAACGAATCTTAATAAGATGTTAAAAAATCAATTGACAAAATCCCCACACATGGGGATTTTTTTTTAACTTTTGTTTCTGAAATTTGTATTCATTAACCCTAACAATTATAAAATGTCACAACAGACCACCAATGATTTTACGTACACAATTAATGGTTACTATCACAACCCTGCGCAAGCATCATTATTTGTATGCTTACCGCCGGAACTGCGAAAGGGCGAGTATATTTTTGGAAATCAATATAACATATCACAAAATATAAATGGAAGCCACCTGAATGCTGTTGCCATACTTTTTAAGTGTGATGATAATACCACCCCACTGTTTAATAGTGCGCAAACCTATTATAAAAAACAGTTTAACCTTACTTCTTTTTCTTCTAGCCACTCAGGTGCTAGGCCTTATGATATTAATGCTGATAAAACACTTATTGTATTTTTTCATGATGACAGCTTTAATCAAAACCATGACCTTGAGATACTCTATAACATGATACCTGATGCTTATAACAAAATCACAACAGACCAGCAGCCCTATAATACTCAAATTGCCGAGAAAGAACCCCGTAGAGCAGGTATGAGCATTGTGCCCAAATTTTAATCCGTAATAAAAATAATGCATAACAAATGTAAGCTTCTCCTTTTTCTTATACTTATTTTATCAACTCTAAACTGCTATAGCCAAAAAATAAATTTTAAGCAATTAGAGCAGCAAATTGAAAGTGGGAATTATAAAAATTGCCTGATAAAGCTTAAAAAAACAGACACGCTTCATATTTCTACCTATGACAAGGCGAAATATTTCTACTTGTTGGCAAAATGTTATGACAAAGAAAATAAAGATTATCTAGCGCTATCTAACTTACTCAAGGCCAAAACCACTTATAGCTTACTGGGCAAAGATGAAGAAGTTAACGATATTAATTTTGATATATACCAGCTTCTTTTCAGCCGTGCAGATAAAGATAAGACGTATAAAAAGTATTTGGATAAATATATTGATTATGTAGAAGAAAAACATGATAGTTTAAAACTTACTAAAGGGTTTCTTGCAAAAGGTATTTATAAACTGGTTGACGAAAAAAATACAGTTGATGGTAAGAAATATTTAGAAAAAGCATTAAAATATAATGAAAATAATAATGACAAAAATTTAAAATCAACAATAAACAGACATCTGGCGTTTATGTATAATGAGTACCTGCACAACCAGGATTCCGCTCTGTACTATTATAAAGCAGACGTAAAGTACTTAAAAGAGATTAAGGATATTGAAAACCTTTGCAGTAATTATGTAAACCAAGCGGCATGTTATTATTATCTTGAAGACAACAAAAAAGCTATTCAATATTTGCACCAAGCAGATAGCCTGCCCTTAGAGGAACACAAATTAGTTACCAAACAATATATATATGAGTTCCTTTCTATTAACTACGAAGAATTAGAACAATATAAAGAAGCCCTTTATTACTTAAATCTCAATCAGAAATATCGGGACAGTGTTAAAAGCAAAGAACAGGATATAGCCTTAAAAGATATTCAGACAAAATACCAGACTCGTGAAAAAGAGCTAGAAAACCAAGTACTTAAAAGCTCCGTAAAATCTAATCAGATAATGAAATACACTTTTTTAGGGCTTCTCATTGCTACTATAGCATTGGGTTGGTTAATTGTAAAAAATGCACGCAGAAGAGAAAAAATTTCGTTACAGGAAAAGCAAATAGAGCAGCAAAAACGAGAAAAAGCCCTGAAAGATTTTGAACTTAGCAGTATAGACCTTTTAATTGAAGGACAGGAAAAAGAACGGCAACGGCTCGCAAATGATTTGCATGACAATTTGGGAAGCATGCTGGCTACCTTAAAAATAAATTTTGAAAACCTGAAACGAAACACTACTGAAGGACATATACCCGATACTAAATTATATGATAAAACAGATGATTTAATTGATGAAGCATACCAAAGGGTACGGCGTTTGGCGCATGCAAAAAATGCAGGGGTTTTTGCCAACCAAGGGTTAATTCCGGCAGTGAAAAAACTGGCAGATAAGGTATCAGTCCCCGGACGGCTTACGGTTGATGTGCTTGACTTTGGTTTTGATGGCAGGCTGGATAATACCTTAGAATTTACTATATTTAGGGCAATTCAGGAACTTACAACAAACATTATAAAACACGCAAAAGCTACCGAAGCCACAATACAACTCACGCAGCATGACGACGATATAAATATTATTATAGAAGATAACGGTATAGGGTTTGACACAAAATGGTCTGGCAAAAAAGATGGTATGGGGTTACAGGCCATAATTAAAAAAATAAAATACCTAAATGGCAACCTGGATATTGACAGCACACCCGGGAAGGGTACAACCATTATTATAAATATTCCGATATGATACGTATTGTAGTAGCAGAAGACCACCAGTCTTTAATTGATGGCATAAGGATGTTTTTAGAACATGAAGATGATATAATGATTGTTGGCGAAGCCAATGATGGTGACAGGCTTATTGACCTTGTAAAAGCCAAAAAACCCGATGTGGTACTAACAGATATACGTATGCCGAAAACGGATGGTATAACCGCTTGCAGGCAAATAAAAAAAGAGTTCCCACAATGTAAGATCATAGCATTTAGCATGTTTGAGCAGGATGAAGCTGTAACCCAAATGGAAAATGCAGGCGCATCAGGGTATATTATGAAAAACTCTTCGTTAAAAGTAATGGCCGAAGCCATACGCAATGTAATGAATGGTGAAACCTTTTTTGATGTTTCGCTTAAACGTAGCAGCCATAAAAAAACTGACAGCAATATACCGCTAAGCAAAAGGGAATTGGAAATTGTAAGGCTTATAGGAGAAGGCAAAACGTCTCAGGAAATTGCCGATATATTATTTATAGGAAAAACAACTGTAGACACGCACCGGAAAAATATTTTAAAAAAATTAAGCCTGCAGGGAAAAACAGAACTTTTGCGCTATTCTATGGAAATAAAGTATGATTTTAATTAATTTTAAACCCTTACTACAGTAAAATACCTTTTAATGGGTATTTTTTTTAACGTTTGAGTAAGATAGTTTTGTTGCAACTAAATCAACCTACTTAAAAAACTATTTTATCATGAAACTAACACGCATAGGTTTCTTTGTAGTATTATTTACGTGTAGCGCTGCCACTTTTATAGCCTGTAATAATGATGACAGTAATAAAAAAGACCTGGACCTTGTCGGGCAGGAAGGCAATCCACGTTTTAACCTTCAATTTACTAACCATGAAAATGTTGACCTTGACCTGTATGTGCAAACGCCAAATGGTGTAATACTATATTATGCCAATAGCTATGGAGACGGGGGCGAACTGGATGTTGACTGTATGTGCTCAGACTGTCCGCAGGGAGCTAATGAAAATATTTTTTGGAAAGATGGTACCGCACCCAGTGGCACATATACCTATTGGGTAGAGTATTATGAGGATTGTAGCGAAAAGAATAATTCTGCTGATTTTACTGTAAGGGTAGTAAAAAACGGCGAAGTGCTTGCTACAAAGTCCGGATCGCTAAACAATGGAGAATCCTCTCACTGGACACATGAACAACCGTAACATGTAAACATGTTTTATATTTAGAATTTTTGAGCAAGAAAAGGATGCCTCCGTAAAAAGAGGCATCTTTTTTGTAGGAGATGTTTTGATCACGATGTGTGAAAGCTTTTCATACATTATTATAACTTTGTCATATTAATCAATGAACGTACATTATGAAAAACATTATTAAATCTGCTTTAGTGCTTATGGTAAGTATGTCACTTATCAATTGTAAATCTAATAAGGTACAACGTGTTAGCGAAAACAGTGTAACAGACCTTAGCGGCCGCTGGAATGAAACCGACTCAAGGCTTACTGCAGAAGAAATTACAGCCGAACTTATGGAACATGCCTGGTACAGCACTTATGCCAGTGAACATACCGGTAAAAAGCCTGTGATTATTGTAGGTATGATCACCAACAAATCGCATGAACATATTGCAACTGAAACGTTTAGCAAGGATATAGAAAAAGCAATTATCAACTCCGGCCGTATGAAACTGGTTCAGGCAGGTAACATGCGTGAAGAATTAAGGGCCGAAAGGGCTGATCAGCAAAACTTTTCATCGCAGTCTACTATGAAAAAATTCGGCCTTGAAAATGGTGCAGATTTTATGCTTCAGGGCACTGTTAATTCAATTGTAGACCAGGCATCTAAAGAAAAAACCGTTTATTACCAGATAGACCTGGAACTTAGCAACATTGAAACCAATGAAAAGGTTTGGATTGGCGATAAAAAAATAAAAAAATATATCGGCAAAAAAAGTATGTAAGCTTTTACTCATAATCCAAACACAAAATTACTCCTTGTTTACCTGATATGAACATACGCAAAAACTTTATTACAACCTGTTATAAAGCCGTAATGATATTGTTATTGGTTGCTTTTCAGTCCTGTAGTACATATAACATGAAAACTGCAGAGATTGAAAGCGACCTGCTTAACAGCGATTATGAAAGCGCTATACATCATGTAGATAAAAATAAATTTCTGAAAAAAGACAGGAACAGGCTGCTCTACCTTATGGAAAAAGGAAAGCTGGAGCATTTAAAGGGGAATTATGAAGAAAGCAACAAACTTTTAGAAGAAGCTTATATAATGATTGATGACCGGATAAAAACAAAAGCCGGACAGGCTGTTGCTGCCAAATTTACCAACCCAATGGCCGAGCCGTATAAAGGTGAAGATTTTGAAAAAGTTACCATACATTACTATAAAGCCCTAAATTATTTTTACCTAGGTATGCCTAACGAAGCACTGGTAGAAGCAAAAAGGATAAACATCAAACTGTACCAGCTCAATGAAAAATATAAAGAAAATAAAAACAGGTATAGTGAGGATGCTTTTTCACAAATAGTTCAGGGCATATTGTATGAAAGCATTGGCGATATAAACAATGCCTTTATAGCCTACCGCAACGCTTATGAAATTTATGAGCGCAATGGCGGCGAATATTTTGGGGTGCCTGCTCCTTTACAATTAAAAGAAGACCTGTTGCGCACAGCGCTTAAAATGGGTTTTAAAGAAGAGTACAATACATATGTTGAAAAGTTTAAGTTAGAGGCACCTGCTAACAAAGCTGAACCTGAAGGCGAAGCTATTATTTTTTGGGAAAACGGGCTAAGCCCTGCCAAAGACCAGATAGTTTTAACTGTTGCCGGGGGCGGGGGCGTATTTTATGGAGCATACTGGGATGGAGATGTACAACAGGAAATAATTATACCCATACCTCCGGGAGCCAATATAGGTAACGTTAATGCTATTGCCATACCAAAATACCGCGAAAGGGGAAATTATTATAATAAAGCCGCCATTGTAGTAAATGGTAAAGAGGAAGATTTTGAGTTGGCAGAAGATTTTTATCCCATTGCCAAGCAATGCCTTAAAGACCGTATGCTGCGGGAAACTATTGACTTAGTGGCACGCTTTGCTACAAAAAAAGCAAGCAGTGCCATACTGGGAGAAATTGTGGGTAATGCATTGGGAGATGATGCCGGTGATATTGCCAAATTGGGAGGTGATATTGCCGGGGCTGCTACCGAAAAAGCAGATACCCGCAACTGGCAATCGTTGCCTGCTACTATAAGCTATGTGCGTATTCCGCTAAAAAAAGGAAGCGAAAATACTTTTACAATAAAAAAATACGGCCCGGAAGGGGTAATAGATACGGATACAATAACAATACCATATAAAAGGGGATTACAGATTGTAAACTACTCTGACCTTGGCCGTACTAAGTACTTATTAAATTAGTACATTATGAAAAAAACACTATTTTTTGTTGCTATTATGCTATACAGTATAACAGCAATTGCCCAGACTGATAATGGTTGGGAACCCTGGCAAAAAACCAGTTGTTACAGTAAAATATGGTTTCGTTTAAAAGATGGAGGTATGCGCGGCGAACAGCATTACTGGAAAATACAATTTAAAAGCGATTTTGACCAGCTTATATCCTTTAATTATTATGTAGCAGATAAACTTACACAATACGATACTACTACACACCGAAAAACGCTTAATGCAAAAGAGGTAAGTAATGAAATTGAGGTATTTACAGAAAGTGAAGATGTCTATTTGCTTGTAGATAAAGTAAGCCTTTCAGCATATCCGCGTGATTTTATAGATTGTAACTAAGCCCAAAAAGCTTCTTTTCAAAAAGAAGCATAGATATTACAGGGGTTTTAGCCAGTTATGTCAGAAATTTTATATTTTTACAATCCGGCAAGCATATTCTGTATGAAGATTGTAAAATATATTTTTTTACTGTTACTTTTACTGGCTATGGCTGTTGCTGTATTTATAGCCACACAAAGCGGCAAATATACAGTAACCGCCGAACGTACTATCAATGCGCCCATAGCAGTGGTTTATAATTTTGTAAATAATTATAAGAACTGGAATAACATTGAGGTTATTAAAGGTATAGATACTACTGCCACATTTACTTTTGGCGATACGGTTGGCAAGGGCGCCATGATGCAGTGGACTAATAACGGAGACCGGGGCCTTATAAAAACACTTACTGTTACCCAGGATTCTATTTATCAAAAAGTTACTGTTGCAGATAACGAAAACTATTTAACCTGGAAATTTAAAGATACCCTTAACAGTACTAAGGTTATGCTTACTGCACAGGGTAACCTTACATTTACCCAAAAAGCTTTAGCGCTTATAGGGCAGGATACTGACACAACTATTGATGATAACTTAAATAAAGGTCTTAAAAACCTTGATGATTATCTTGTAAAAGAGCTACAATCTTTTGATGTTAACGTTGAAGGCCTGGTAATGAAAAACGGCTATTTTTATATTAGCCAGGCGGCAATGGGTACCCCTGATGATATAAGCCGGAAGGCGATTTCTGCAATAGAAAAGCTTAAAACTTTTGCTACTGAAAACAAAATGGATATAATGGGGTATCCTTTTATACTATACTCCCCTACTGATAGCCTGCCTATGGCCTATGAGGTATGCCTGCCTGTAAAAGAAGAGATTTTAACCACACCGGGTAGCGATATACTTGGTGGAAGGCTTTATCCTTTTAATGCACTTAAAGTTACCTTAAAAGGCAATTATGATTATATGGCAGAAGTGCGAAACAAAGCCACAGCCTATATACATAAAGACACTCTAAATACTACAGTTAATGGCAGATATGTTCAGGAATTTATAAAAACCCCGGCACAAACCAAAAAGCCCTCTGCATGGCAAACAGCAGTATATTATCCTGTTGATGGCGCAGTACTTACCGCCAAAGATTCTTTGGCTATAAAACAGCAGGCGATACAGCCCTTAAAAACATACAAAAAGCCCGCTTTAAAACCACGTCCTAAAGTAAAAGCTGTGTATCAAGACAGCCTTTTACAAGACCCTGAATAAATAAATAATATTTATTGTTTTAATAAATAGGTTACTACCGTTTGTGCGGAATGAAGGCCGAAAAGTGCCGGCATCCAGCTATTGGTACCGTAAAAAGATTTTTTAAAATTTTTACCGTCAGTCATTTTAACACTGGTTTCATCAGGCGCTTCTACGGAATATACTGCTTTAACCCCTTTTGAAATACCTTCTTTACGCAGGCGTTTGCGTATGGTTTTTGCTAATGGGCATACATCGGTTTTACTAATATCTGTAACACGTACTTTAGAGGCGTCATTTTTACCCCCTGCCCCCATATTACTTATTATTTTAACCTTTTTACGCTTGGCAGCCATAATGAGGTTTAATTTGGGAGTAACACTATCAATACAATCCAATACATAGTCATACTTATCACTTACAAGTTCATACGCCCTTTCCGGCGATAAAAACTCCTGTAGGCGTATAAGGTTCAGTTCCTGGTTAATATCCATAAGCCTGTCGCCCACTATTTGTACTTTAGGTTTGCCTACGGTACTGTGTAATGCTGGCAGCTGGCGGTTTATATTAGTAATATCTACTGTGTCGCCATCTACAATAGTCATGGTGCCTACCCCGGCACGGGCTATAAATTCGGCTGCAAAAGAGCCTACCCCGCCAAGCCCCACTACCAGTATATGGGCATTTTTTAATTTTTCAAGCCCTTCTTTTTTAAATAGCAATTCTGCCCTTTCAGTCCATTCAGCCATGCTTAAAAACCGTTTTAAAATTTGTGCCCACAATATTTTTGAGCGTTTCTAAATCTATATATTTTGCTGCCGCAGCTTTATCATATACCTGAACAATGGTTTCCTGTATCATATCCGTTTCAAGAAAAAAGCGATCATCAGGCATCTGTGAAAACACATTGCTCAACTCCGGGTTACGCAATAAATACTTACCGAAAGAAATATAAAAGCCATTATCCAGCAATTGTTGGGCTACCTGTATGTTTTTACTGAAACCGTGTATTATCATGGGTACATCAACATTAAGCCTGTTTTTTATTTCTATCAGCTCCTGAAAAGCAGCAACAAGATGCAAAATTACGGGTTTTTGGTGTTTTTTTGCTAACTCCAGTTGTTTTTCAAAAATATCAACCTGTACATTTAACGGAATTTCAATACGCTTATCCAGCCCACACTCCCCAAGGGCAAGGCAATTAGGTAGCTTAAGACGTTGCTCAATTACAGCAAGATGCTCCTCATTTTTATCCACATCTATGCGCCATGGATGTATGCCGGTTGAAAAATAAGGTACCCCATCAATATCTTCATACGGATATTTATTTACCATTTCAAAAACATCCGGGTTGTTTGTATAATTATGGGTGTGAAGGTTATAGAGCATAATTTTATTATGAGAAAGATACTGAATAATTAAGATTTAATTCTGCGCTATTAATGATAATCTTATAAACTTTCTCTACCTCAGGAATCATTTCAAGACGAGGGGTTTTGTTTATCTTTTTTCCAAATATTCTTGGATTAAAACGATCATCTGGCCCAAGTAAAATTGTTCCCGAACCATTTTTCTTTGCAGTGAATGTAATTTTAGGATCAGAGATACTTACAGATTTTACTTTTTTTGAAAATATACCAGATTTTATCAAAATTCTTTGCTGTGTAATTATATAAACTATGTTGTTTCTTCTGTATGCATCATAAAAAAAGCGTCCAACCGCATTATACAAACCTATACAGATAAACAGAATTCCGAAAATTACAAAGAAAACAGGGGCACCCTTGATAATTACTGTAGTTTCCCAAAAAATGACTAAACCAAACCAAATGATACTTAAAGGAATTTCAATAATATCACTTTTTTTGAATAGCACACCTTTTGGAGGGCAGCCCGTCCATAAAACCGTCTCATTGATTCCCAAAAAAGGGCGGAATTCTTTTTCTATAGAAAAATCTGTCATCAGTTGGGGCAGATCAAGATATAACCCCACTGCCAACAAGCTCATCATCAATATACCAGGCGGCAAACTGGCCCTCGGTAATAGCGCTTTGTGGCTGCTCAAATGATATGTACATGCCGTTATCAAACTTATGCAGGGTGGCTTTTTGCAATGGCTGGCGGTAGCGTATGCGTACCATAACCTCCATAGTCTCTCCATCATTAAGCTTCAGGTCTGTACGTACCCAGTGTATTTCATTTTCCTGTATGAATAATGCTCTGCGGAACAACCCCGGGTGGTTGTGCCCCTGCCCGGTATAGATGGCATTACTTTCTACATCGGTAGCAATAATAAACAGCGGCTCTTTGGTGCCGCCCACATTAAGACCTTTACGTTGCCCTATGGTATAATAATGCGCGCCCTGGTGCCTGCCTACCACTTTGGCCATTTCGGGCCTGTAAGCTATGCTTTTGGCTTCATAAGTTAATTGCTCTTTAACTGAGTTGAACTGCGGTTTTTCACTATTATAGGTTTCCAAATCCGGGGTCACTTCATAGATAATACCTTCTTTTGGCTGAAGTTGCTGTTGTAAAAATTCCGGCAGGCGTACTTTACCAATAAAGCAAAGCCCTTGCGAGTCTTTTTTTTCGGCTGTTGCCAGTTCCATTTCAGCAGCAATTTCACGCACCTGTGGTTTAGTAAGTTCCCCTATTGGAAACAACGCTTTACTTAACTGCTCCTGAGAAAGCTGACACAAAAAGTATGACTGGTCTTTGTTACCGTCTATTCCGGCCAAAAGGCGGTGTACTTCTTTACCGTTTTCTATAGTGGTATCTTTACGGCAATAGTGCCCTGTGGCTACATAGTCTGCGCCAAGGCTCAGGGCAATCTTCATAAATACGTCAAACTTAATTTCGCGGTTGCACAATACATCCGGGTTTGGCGTACGCCCTTTTTCATATTCGTTGAACATATAGTCTACTATACGCTCTTTATATTCTTCGCTAAGGTCAACCGTCTGGAAGGGTATACCCAGTTTTTCGGCCACAAGTAAAGCGTCATTACTGTCTTCCAGCCATGGGCATTCATCTGATATTGTAACTGAATCATCGTGCCAGTTTTTCATAAACAGGCCAATAACCTCATACCCCTGCTCTTTAAGCAAATAGGCGGCTACGCTACTATCAACACCACCCGATAAACCTACTACAACTCGTTTCATTTTTATAATCTCCTATTCTGTTGCAAAGTTACAACAAATTAGTTTTTGCTGTCTTTTTTGTGTACTATCTTAATATGCTTGCCGGTTTCATCTACTTTTTTAACCAGTTTTCCATCTTCGTAATACTTCCATTCTCCTGTCTTTACGCCCGCATCATAGTTACCTTCGGCAGCAATATTACCCCGGGCATCATGAAATATGGCTCTGCCTTGTAATATATCATTTTTATAGATGGATTCTTCCAGCACCACACCGTCAGTAGTATATTTTTTATACGGCCCTTGCTGAATTCCGTTTACAAAAGTGGTTTCCTCATTAATTTTCCCATCCGGGAAATATACCTTCCGTACACCATTAAGTTTTCCTGCTTTATAGTGCTCTACAGACATAAGCGTTGTGCCGCCGGGGTGGTAAAACTTCCACTCCCCTTCGCGCTGGCGGTTTACTTCTTTGCCTTCACTTACTTTAAGCCCCTTTTCATCAAAAAAAGTGGTATAACTGCTACCGTCGGGCTTAAATACCCGTGTTGCCATTATAGTAGACTTTTCGTCATCTTTATAAAAGGTAAATGTACCAGACTCTTTTCCATGTATAAAACTGCCCTGGTAACGGGGCTTGTTACTTTCTTCATAAACACCCTTCCAGTTGCCATGACGCTTTCCATTAGCATCGGTTTTATTAATTTCCTGGGCAAATGTTACGGTACTTATTACTAACATAAGTATAAACAAACTTTTCTTCATACTGTAAAAACGTGATATCTTTATAATTAATGTACACTGCAAAGTAAAACATTTATTGTTTTGCAAAAAGCACACCATTATTTATATAATTAAAAAAGCACCCCGAAAGGTGCTTTAAAGAAGATTATTTTTTAAGACGCTTCTGCTGTTCCTGCGTTTGTTGCGCCTGCTCCATCATTTCCTGCATTTTACGTTGAAAACGCCCTTGTTTTTTAGGTTCTTTTTGTTTGTTTGCCTGTACTATGGCGTGAATTTTATCCTGGTTTACTATATGGTTTTTAATTACATACATAATACCTATAGTAATAAGGTTAGAGATAAAGTAATACAAACTTAGCCCGGATGCATACATATTAAAGAAGATAAGCATCATTAATGGCGAAATGTATATCATAACCTTCATTAATTTACCCATATCCGGCATGCCTTCCTGTTGTGGCGCCGACATACTCTGGTCTCCCGAAGTCATACGCATATAGAAAAATATAGCTACCGAAGCCAATATTGGGAAAAGGCTGATGTGGTTGCCGTAAAACGGTATTGTAAAGGGTAATTCGGCTATGGAGTCATACGAAGAAAGGTCATCAGCCCAAAGGAAGCTTTTTTGCCTTAAATCAAAAAACGACGGGAAAAACTGGAAAAGCGCATAGAATACCGGTATTTGCATAAGCGCCGGTAAACAGCCTGCCATTGGGTTAACCCCTGCAGTACGGTACAGCTTCATGGTTTCCTGCTGTTTTTTCATCGGGTCGCTCTTGTACTTCTCATTGATTTCCTGAATTTCAGGACGTATAACCTTCATTTTAGCCTGGCTCAAATATGATTTATACGTAATAGGAGACATAGCCAGCCTTACCAGCATGGTAAATACTATAATACATACCCCATAAGGCAATACTTTGCTAAGTAATGTAAACAGGTTAATGAAAAGATATTTGTTTATCCACCCGAATATACCCCAGCCTAATGGTATTACCTCATCCAGGTTTTTATCATAACTGTTGAGTATTTTAAAATCAGCGGGGCCGTAATACCAGTTCATATTATAACTAAGCTCGCCTCCTTTATATTCTAACGGAATTTTAGTAGAAAACTGCTTTGTAAATACGGTGTCTTTTTCTTCATCCTCCATTAGGTTTTCTATTGAAAAATCAGCCTTTTTAAACGCCGTATCAGTAAGTAATATTGAGGTGAAAAAGTGCTGCCTGTAAGCTACATAAGTTACATCATCTGCTGTTTCAGCCTCACTCTTACCAAGCCCTACATTATCATCCTTACCGTCTTCATATTCATAAACAATATCGGTATATCGATTTTCGTAAGAAGCACTTTTCTCATTACGGTACGCTTTAAGATCCCAGTCAAGTTCTGCAGGGGCAGTGCCATCTACCACTTTAGATAATCCCTGTGTACGGATAGAAAAATCCAGCATATAATTATCCGGCTTCATAACGTATCTGTACTCTAAAAACTGGTTCTCACCAGCTTTAAGGCGCATACTAAGTACCTGGTTTTGGCCCTCTTTTGTAAGTGAAGGCTCAAAATACATATCACGCGTATTGAGAATGCGGTTATCCGCCGTTTTAAACTGAATATTAAAGTCGGCATTATTGTTATTTATAAGCTGTACCCTTTCGCCCGAACCTTTAGCAATACGTTCAAAGTTATTAAGGTTAGCCTCTGATATATATCCTCCTTTATTGGCTATACGCAATGTAAGCAGCTCATTTTTAATTTCGGTTACAGTGTCTTTAGCCGAAGGCAATGATATGCTGTAGGCAAAAGCACCTAAAGCGCCTTTCATTTTTGCAATACTGGCAGAATCAGTTACTGTAAAATCTTTTTCTGCAACGGCTGTTTTATCTTCCGGTACAAAATTTTCTTTAGATTTTTCTACTTGTTCTTTTTCAGCCTTTATTGCAGCTTCTTCCTTGTTAGCGGTGCTGTTATACATCATCCATAGCAGCAGTAGCATAATAAGGCCAAAGCCGACTATAGTTTTAATATCAATTTTTTTTTCTTCCATCGAAATGTTTAAAAAATTATTTAATTATTTACCGCTTACAAAAAGAGCGTTATATATATATTATTTATTTACCTTTTTTTTAACCGCGGCCTTTACAAAATTTACAAAAAGCGGGTGCGGGTTGGCTACTGTACTTTTATATTCCGGATGATACTGTACGCCCATAAAAAACGGGTGTTTTTCCAGTTCTATAATTTCAACAAGGCCGGTATCGGGGTTTGTACCAGATGTTTTAAGGCCTGCGCCCTGTAATTTTTCTTTATAGTCTTCGTTAAATTCATAACGGTGGCGGTGGCGTTCCATAATCTCATTGGTACCATATACCTTTTCGGCAAGCGACCCCTCATCTAAAACGCACTTCCACGCCCCAAGGCGCATGGTACCGCCTTTATTTACTATATCTTTTTGCTCTTCCATAATATTAATTACAGGATAAGCGGTGTGCTCATTCATTTCTGTTGAATTGGCTTCTCTCCACCCTAAAACATTACGCGCATATTCTATAACTGCCATCTGCATACCAAGGCATATACCTAAAAATGGTATATTATTTTCGCGCGCATAACGTACTGTTTCTATCTTTCCCTCTATACCACGGCCACCAAATCCCGGTGCTACAACTATAGCGTCTAACCCTGCCAGCTTATCTTTTACATTTTCGCGGTCAATATATTCTGAATGCACACTTACTACATTCACCTTAGTTTCATTAGCACTGCCGGCATGTATAAAAGCTTCTAATATAGATTTATAGGAATCCTGCAGTTCTACATATTTACCCACCAGGCCAATACTAAGAGTATGTGCCGGGTGTTTAAGCTTGTATAAGAAATCATTCCACTGCTTTAAGTCGGGTGTATTTTTCTCCGGCAGGTCCAGTTTTTTTAATGCTACCTTATCCAGGCCTTCTTCAAGCATCAGGTTAGGCACATCATAAATGGTGCTGGCATCTATAGACTGTATTACCGATTCTTTGCTCACATTACAGAACAAAGCAAGTTTTTCTTTAAGGTCTGATGATAATTCATGTTCTGTACGGCACACCAGTATATCGGCCTTTATACCGCTCTCCATTAAGGTTTTAACAGAGTGCTGTGTAGGCTTGGTTTTTAGCTCACCAGCTGCTGCAAGATAGGGCACCAACGTAAGATGAATTACCAGGCTGTTGTGTTCGCCAAGATCCCAGATTAGCTGCCTTACCGACTCTATATAGGGTAACGACTCAATGTCGCCCACAGTACCGCCTATTTCGGTAATTACTATATCATAATCGCCAGAGTTACCCAGCAATTGCATACGTTCTTTAATCTCATTGGTGATATGGGGCACCACCTGTACGGTTTTACCCAAAAATTCGCCGCGACGTTCTTTTTCAATAACCGAAAGGTATACACGGCCTGTAGTTACATTATTTGCCTGAGAAGTAGGCACATTTAAAAAGCGCTCATAATGCCCAAGGTCAAGATCAGTCTCTGCCCCGTCATCAGTTACATAACATTCGCCATGCTCATAAGGGTTGAGCGTTCCCGGGTCTACATTAATATAAGGGTCAAACTTTTGTATTGTTGCCCTGTATCCACGCGCCTGCAATAATTTTGCCAGCGAAGCTGCTATAATACCTTTTCCAAGGGAAGAAGTCACACCTCCGGTAACAAAAATATATTTGGTTTTATTCATTTTAAAATTTTGTGCTGTTGTGTTGTGGTAAAAAACGTGGCAAAAGTAAGCAATTTAATCGATAATTATTATTTGAAGTCTCGCCAATTTACAACAATAAAAACGTAACCCGATAAAAATGATTAATTTATCATAACAAAGTTAAACAGAAGTACATAAAGGTTTTATACAAATTATTATATAGTTAATTATATAACACTTTGATATTTGAATTTGAGGGAATAATAAACCTAATTATTTTATAAATTGAAACATTTTATAATATAAACTATGGAATTGGGTATTGTTGCCTGATATTACGCAGCATGCCTTCTAATCCATTAAGTTTAAGTTCATATACCTGTTGCAACTGCTCACCCAGCTTTCCTTTTGGGAAACCCTTATTACGGTACCATACAACATAATATTCCGGCAGGTCTGCCAGGTAACGCCCTTCATACTTGCCAAAGGGCATTTTGGCATGTGCCAGCTTTATAAGTTCCTGCCTGTTATCCAAAAAAAAGTTATTGCCAGTTAAATACAATATCCCTCTTTACATCAGGGTGCAGGCTTAGGTGAACCGGGCAGGTTAAGGCTGCGCGCTCTAAAATCTCACGTGATTTTTTATCGGCATCGCTTTTCATAGTAAACACTATGTTTATTTCGGCAATCATACGGGGTGAAGACTGCATTACTTTAGTAACTTCTGCTGTACTGCCTTCAATAGCTACCTGCATATCCCTTGCTTTAATACCCATAATGGTAAGCATACAGCTGCCTAATGCATTAGCCACAATATCTGTAGGTGAAAAGGCCTCCCCTTTTCCGTTATTATCAACCGGTGCGTCAGAGATAACTTTTTCTCCCGATTGTATATGCACGGAAGATGTCCTTAAATCTCCCAGATAAGTTATTTTAGATGTCATTTTTTACTGTACTGTTTTAATGGTATACCCTTCATCATACTGTAGTATGTAAACACCGCGGTTATAATTGCTTCCGTTTTCGGTTATGTATACAAATTTGTTATTCAGCTGTTCTGAAGCTGCCCTTGCCATAATATCCTGAAATGGCTGTTGCTGGAACAACCTCAGTATAGTATCAAATGTAATATCAAAACCACGCACGGCAAACTGGTTAGGCATTATATTGTTTTTTTCTTTAAAAGCTTTTCTAAACTGCTCGGCCTCCGGGGAGTCATTACTTTTTGAAATTGACGGATAAAGCATTTTAAGGGCTTTTAGCCTGTCAAGCGGTACCTCATCAAAATCAAAAGTCTGGTTACGCTCCAGTACCGCCAGCTGAATATTATAGGTACCCTGTGCTTCGGTGAGTGCTTTGGTCACACTTAGCATTGTGCCCGCTTTTTCAGTTTCTAGCAATACATAGTTTGTTTTGTTTCTATCCATCATTGCTGTTAAAGAAGCCAGGTTAAGGTTGCCATCAGCATTTAAGGGTAAAAACTTTATTGTAGGATAGTTTTGTAATATGAACTGTTTTGAGCTTGCCTTTTTAGGATCTACAATGGCTATAACATTGCCTTTGGTAGCTTTTAAATATTCCAGCATTGCCTTTTTAAGGGTTTCATCTGTAGGTACTGACTGGTATACATTTGCATAGGGCTTGCCTAACTCTTTAGAAAGCGGCGATATTACCGGAATTTTTTTAGATGAAAGCAATGCTGCAGTGCTTTCTACGTTAACCGGAAAAAACGGACCTACAACGGCATCTGTATTGCTTAAAGAAGAAAGGAGGCTGTAACCTGAATTTTTAGCTTCGCCTGAATCGAGTATTTTTACCTTTAATGGTAAGCCCAGTGTTTTGGCAGAATCTATAGCCATAAGCGCCCCGGCATAAAAATCGAGCGTAAGGTTTAGTAACTGGTCGGTACGCAATTTTTCTGACCGCAGTGTATCGCTGGTTATTTTATCTGCATTAAAGGGAAGCAGTATAACCAGTTCTTTTGAATTTTCTTTATAAAGGCTATCCAGCAAACTTCTTTTTTTAGGGGTGCTTACAAGTTCTAATTGTGTGCCGGAAGGAAAAATAAGGGTCATACCTTCCTTTAGTCCCTCTTTGGCAGCCGGGTTCATTTCAAGTATTTTTTCTTCGGTAAGGCCGGTAACTTTTGAAAGGCTGTAAAATGTTTCTTTAGGCTTAACCACATAGGTAACATATTCGGGCTGGCCCACGCCGTGAATATCTTCGGTTATAGCCGATTTTTTTATCAACTTAAGCTTATACCCCAAAGGTAATACCTCTACCACCTCGGGATTTAACTCTTCCAGCAACTGCAGGCTGATATTATATTGCTTGGCAATACCGTACTTGGTTTCTCCCTGTTCAACGGTGTGGTATATATATGGATCAACATTTTTACCTTCATCCTTCTTCTCTGCAATATCAATCTGCGCTGCCACGCCACTGCCTTTGATAGGTATAATAAGCTGTTCTCCAGCCTTAAGGCCTTCTTTAAGCTTATCGGCATTGGCTTTTTCAAGCTCAGGAATGGTTACATCGTATTTTTTTGAAATGCTGTACAGCGTTTCTTTAGGTTGCACCTCATGAATTATATTGGCTACTTTGGTAGGCTGCTCTTTTTTGGGTGCTGCCACAGGTTGTGAACCGGGCTTTGGCAGTAAAAGGGTAGCGCCTTCGTTTATGCCGTTTCTGGCATCAGGGTTTAGCCTGTAAATGTCATAAGGCGTTATTTTGTTTTTTTTTGCTATGCTTATAACAGTTTCCCCTTTTTGTACATTATACTTTACGTAATCCTGGGCATAAGCTGTGCCTACGGTAAGAAAAAACAATAAAATGAGCAGGTATCGCATATAATATTTTTAAACAGTTAAGCCGTTACAAAGTTAACTTTTGTAACGACTTAATATTATATAAATTTATAAAATTACGTTAAAGCCCTGCCGGTTTACCTGTTTGCTGTTAAAGCCCTTTTTTTAGGCTTAAGCCTGTTTTCGAGTTCTTTTCTTGATATCAGGCTTTTATCTACAGGTATATGCAGTATTGTGTTTGGAGAAATGCCATTAACAGCACTTGGGTTAATAGCATATACATCTTTAGGTTGTACAAGATATTTTTTACATATCAGCATTACCGTTTCACCCTGTTCAACCCTGTGGTTCATTACATCTGCTATTGTAGGTGTAGCAAGGCTGTCGGCAGCCTGTTGGGCATTTATATTTGAAATAAATCCAAAAACAAAAATCCCTGCAAGTAGTATCATTTTCCTCTTCATATATCTGATTACATTAATGTTACACAAATTTTTACAACCGTAAATATATATAAAAATTATTTAAAACTTAAATATTATTCGAAAAATAATGTTAAAAAAAACCTGCTTAAAAAAGCAGGTTTCCAAATACCAGGCAGTATTGGTTTAGTTAGATGCATTAGTTTTTATAGTTAAAACCTGGCCTGCCTGTAAACCACGCCTAAGTTGGGTTTTGTTTGATTGGGTAATATCCTGTATAGTAGTATTATATTTACGTGCAAGTCCAGTTAATGTTTCGCCTTGTTGTACTTTGTGTGCTATAGTACCTTCTCCAATTGTATCAGTATTTATGTTTTGGGCTACTGTGTTGGCAGCAGGCGTTTTTACAGGTATACGTATTGTTTCACCTGCACGGAGGCCTTGGCTCTCTAAGCTACTGTTTTGTGCTTTTAATTCGTCTAAAGTTACTTTATACCTTACAGAAAGGCTGTATAACGTTTCGCCCGGTGTAACCTGATGTAGCAACGATTGCGATATGCCTGTACTTATGTTTTCAGGCTTTGGCTCTTCATTTACAACTGCATGAACAGGCTCTTTTGGCTCATACACTTCCTCCGGTTGTAATACAGCCGGCGCAGCATCATACTCTTCTTCTTTACTATCAGTATAAGTACTTTTTTTTATGCCATTATAAGCTATGGCTTCCGTTTTAGGAAGCGCCAGTATAGGAATAGGTTCTTTTTTCTCCACCTTAAAATCCTTTTGCCTGTGTAGTGGAATTCTTAATGATGTATTGGCACTTATACCATTTACAGCATCCGGGTTATAATCATAAATGTCCCTTGGGGTCATTTTATATTTTTTTGCCACCAACATTACTGTTTCGCCCATGGCTACGTTATGCATTACAATTTTCTCTCCTACGGCTTCATCAATTTTACTAAAACCCTTTACACTCTGTTGGCAAAAAGCAGTGCCAGCCATCAACAGCATTGAATATATAACGAGTAATTTTTTTCTCATAGTTAAAAGTAAACTTTAAATTTTGGGACACTTAAAATTAAATAAATAATTTGAAAAATCACTATATCTCTATGATAATTAATTTATTACCTAAAAAATAGCAGCTATTTTAATAAAAAAACATTTAAAAACTATAAAACCACAGCTAAGTTAACAAATAGTTAAATTTTAATTAAACCTATTACTAAAAAAGAAAGGACCGGAATATAAAATCCGGCCCTTATATAAATAATAAATTATGAAATGAGCAGAAACTACTCCCACTCTATAGTGGCCGGTGGCTTTGAGCTGATATCATATACCACACGGTTTACTCCTTTTACATTATTAATTATCTTGTTACTTACTTTCTGTAGGAAATCATAGGGCAAATGTACCCAGTCGGCTGTCATACCATCAGTACTTTCTACAGCGCGCAGTGCCACCACTTTTTCATACGTACGCTCATCTCCCATAACTCCAACACTGTTTACAGGCAACAGTATTGCTCCGGCCTGCCATACACTATTGTATAGTCCGTGTTCTTTAAGGCCTTTAATAAATATATCATCTACCTCTTGTAGTATACGTACTTTTTCCAGTGTTATATCACCTAATATTCTTATAGAAAGGCCTGGCCCGGGGAATGGGTGCCTGCCTAAAAGTTCAGGGTCAATACCCAATGTGGCCCCTACCCTGCGTACCTCATCTTTAAACAACATACGAAGTGGCTCTACAACCTGTAATTTCATAAAATCGGGCAGGCCACCTACATTGTGGTGCGATTTTATAGTTGCCGATGGCCCCTTAACGGAAATTGACTCAATAACATCGGGATATATTGTGCCCTGTGCCAGCCATTTTACATCGGTAAGCAGATGGGCTTCGTCATCAAAAACCTCAATAAAAACACGGCCAATGGCTTTACGTTTTAGTTCCGGGTCTTCAATACCGGCAAGCGCGGCCATAAAACGGTCGGTAGCATCAACGCCTTTTACATTAAGACCCATATCTTTATACTGGTGCAATACGCTTTCAAACTCATTTTTGCGCAGCAGGCCGTTATTTACAAATATGCAGTACAGGTTATCGCCAATGGCTTTATTAAGCAGCACAGCAGCCACGGTAGAGTCTACCCCACCGCTAAGGCCCAAAACTACTTTATCATCCTGTATTTTTAACTTCAGTTCCGCTACAATATCCTCAACAAAGGTATCAGGTGTAAAGTTTTGCGGCACTTCGGCTATTTTAACCAAAAAGTTTTCCAGCATTTGCCTGCCGTCGGTTGAATGGTATACTTCCGGGTGAAACTGTATGGCATACGTAGTCTCGCCTTCAATTTTGTAAGCGGCATTTTCAACATCTGCAGTACTGGCCAAAACAACGCCACCGGTTGGCAGCTGCTTTATGGTGTCGCTATGGCTCATCCATACCTGGCTGTGTGCCGAAACACCATCAAAAAAGGCTTCACCCTCTTTTATATAGGTAAGGTTGGCACGGCCATATTCCCTGATATTACTTGGCGCCACAGCCCCGCCGTTAAAATGGGCAAGGTACTGTGCACCGTAACATACTGCCAGCAAGGGCAGCTTGCCACGAATAAGGCTCAGATCAGGATGTGGCGCATCTTCTGCCCGGACAGAAAACGGGCTTCCGGAAAGGATAACCGCTTTATATGATGTTAAATCAGCCGGGATGCTGTTGTAAGGGAAAATTTCGCAAAAAATATTTAACTCGCGAACCCTGCGCGCAATAAGCTGTGTGTATTGCGAACCGAAGTCTAAAATAAGTACGTTGTGTTGCATGCGCAAAAATAGCTATAATATTGGAATTTGAAAATGTAGTTTTAAGGGATTTTTTTAAGTATCGAAATATTTGTCATATCCCCCGTACAAACATATTTATTATTTTATATCTTAGCTTAAAACCAACTGTTTATGAAAAAAATAATTCTGCTGCTTTTATTGCTTTGCCCACTGTGTATTTTTGCACAGGATTTTACCAAACCCGATTATAAAACAATAGAAAAGAATATAAAGGATAAAAACTCGCCGTATTTTTTTGAAAAATTGTTTGACCGCTTTACCAAAGCTGACACCACAATGACGCTTGAAGAAAAAAGGCACGTGTATTATGGCTATTCTTTTACCGATGCGTATTCACCATACAGTACCCCTGACGCTAAAGATGAACTTAACAAGCTGATGGATAAAGAAAATTTGGATGATACCGAAAAGGAAAAAGCCCTGGGCTTAATTGACAAAGTACTAAAAGAAGACCCTTTTAGCTTACAAATGCTGAACTATAAGTTGTTTTTTTATGAGGAGCTTAACCGAAATAAGGAAGCGGAGGATACTGCTAATAAAATGGGAATGATACTGGATGCCATTTTGAGCACCGGCGACGGCACAAGCATTGAGAATTGCTTTTATGTAATAACGGTTGGAAATGAATATGAGGTAATAAGCATAATCGGGTTTGAGTTTGGCGGTAAGCAATCGCTCATAGAAAATAAATATGATTACCTGGAATTGGCAGAAAACGCTTATGGAATAGAAGGTTTTTATTTTGATATAAGCCGAAGTATCAATTCTATGAAATTTTAACCTTACTGCTATTATTCCTGTTAAAGTAATGGTATATTTATACTAACACGCTCTTAATTAAGATAAAGTTAAGGCAACTGATGTGTAATTTTGAATCAACAGCAAAAATTACTGCATCATGAAGAAGATATTTATTTTATTGGCAGCCTTTATAGTACTAGGTACCAGTGCGCAGGAGCAGCTTACAAAAAAACCTGATTTTACCGCAATCGCAAAAAATATAAAAGCAGAAAATTCACCGTATTTTTATACTACACTTTTTGAAAGGTATAATCGTGCAGATACCAGCATGACTATTGAGGAGCGCAGGCACCTGTATTATGGCCTGGCTTTTACCACAGTAAAAACACCTGAAAGACTTGCCCAAACCGAAGAAAAATTGCGTGAAATACTGCATCAGCCAAACCCTACAAAAAAAGACTACGAAGATGTAATAACTTATACCGGCGTAGTATTGCAGGCCTACCCATTTAGTATCAGTGTAAAAAAATACAGGGAATATTGCCTTAAAGAATTGGGATTGTATGAAATGGCTGCCAAAGAACACGCACAATCTGAAATACTTATCGATGCCATGCTAAGCTCTGGAGACGGCACTACACAGGATAAAAGTATTTATATAATAGACCTTAAAAACGAATACGAATTAATAGAGGTTTTAGGCTTTACCACCCCGGGAGATGCTTATACCGCAGCAGGAAAATATGATTACCTTGTACTTGATGAAAACGCTTACCAGCTTGAGGGGTTATTTTTTAATACAACAGGCATAACCATTACTGATACCAAAACTGGCGTAACCGATAATACTAATTTTTAGTATACTATTTAAGGTATTGCATCGTTTTTCACAGAAAGATTTTTATTTATGTGCCGTAAACAGGCAAATAAAAAAAGGCGTAAATTCGCAAAATGATGAAAAACGACGATATTGAGAAGGCATTACAATTGCTGGCTACCCCTAAAAACATTGTAATAACCACACACCGAAATCCTGATGGAGACGCAATAGGATCATCTTTAGGACTTTACCATTTTCTTTTAAAAACAGGGCACAATCCTGTAGTAATAACCCCAAACGAATTACCTGACTTTTTAGCCTGGATGCCTGGCGCCGAAACAATAAAAAACTTTGAAGGTGATACAGATAACTGTACAAAGCTTTTAAAAGAAACTGATATTGTTTTTACACTTGATTTTAACACATTTAACCGTACCGGAGATGCTATGGGCAATACCTTGCAGGCTGTAACTGCGCCCATTATTATGATAGACCACCACCAGCAGCCGGCCGACTATGCTATAGTAACTTTTTCTGATACGGGATATGGTTCAACCTGCGAAATGGTATATCATTTTATAACAGCACTTGGTAAAGAAGCTGTTATAGATAAAACCATAGGCACCTGCCTGTACACAGGCATTGTTACAGACTCCGGCTCCTTTCGCTACCCGCTTACTACCGGTACCACCCACCGCGTGGCAGCCCGCTTTATAGACCTTGGTATTGATAATAGCCATATACATAGTTTACTGTTTGATAACCATTCTCATAACCGCATACAAATTTTGGCAAGGGCTTTGCAGAACATGAAAGTGCTTCCGGAGTTTAAAACATCATACACAAGCCTAACACAACAGGAACTGGATGGTTTTGGCAACAAAAAAGGTGATACCGAAGGTATAGTAAATTATGGCCTGAGTATGAAAGATATTGTGTTTACTGCTTTCTTTATTGAAAATAAGGAAGAAGGTATTGTAAAAATATCATTTCGCTCTAAAGGCAGTTTTGATGTAAACCGGTTTGCGCGCGAACATTATAACGGCGGCGGGCATATTAATGCTGCCGGTGGTAAAAGTACTGATCCGTTAGAAGTTACAATACAAAAATTTATTGCTACTTTAGCAACCACTAAAATTGAATGATGATATGAAGAAGGTTTTATTTGCCTTGGGTTTTAGCATAGCAATAGCGCTTACCGCCTGCTCTCAACAGCAGGCCCGCAAGCCGGTATCGCATAGTTCGGGCACATTTTTAAAAGAGTCTATAGAGCGTAATAAAAAACTGGTGGCAAGCGAAGAGCTTCAGATAGATTCTATCATGAAAAGTACGCCCGAGATAAAATATTATGCCTCAGATAAAGGCTATTGGTATTTTTATGAAATTGAAAACAATATAGATACCCTGCGCCCAAAACGCGGTGATGTGGCTTTTTTTGACTATGAAGTTAAAGATATTAAAGGCAATGTTATTTATACTAAAGAAGAACTAAGGCCACAAGTATATTATGTAGATAAAGAAAACATAATGATGGGGCTGCGCGATGGTATCAAACTTATGAACGAAGGAGAAAAGGTAACTTTTCTTTTTCCCAGCAATATGGGGTATGGCTACCATGGAGACAACAAAAAAATTGGCTTTAATGAACCCCTTATCTGCACTGTAACCCTTAATGAAATTAAAACCGAAAAAGAAGTACAAGCGAATTAATTAACAATGAAACTAATGACTAGCATTTTTCTTAGCCTTGCGGCGCTGTTTTTTTCATGCAATACTGCAACAACCCCACCCAAAGACCTTAAGCTCGAAGACGGGATTTATGCCCAGATAGAAACTAACAAAGGTACTATAACCCTAGAGCTTGAGTACACCAAAGTCCCCATAACAGTGGCTAATTTTATATCGCTTGCCGAAGGTAAAAATGAGTTGGTAAGTGATGCGTATAAAGGAAAACCGTTTTATGACGGCGTAAAATTCCACAGGGTGATAAAAGATTTTATGATACAAACCGGCGACCCCGAAGGCACCGGAAACGGTGGGCCGGGATATAAGTTTGAAGATGAAATAACCGACCTGAAGCATGATAAAGCCGGTATACTCTCTATGGCCAATGCAGGCCCGGCTACTAATGGCAGCCAGTTTTTTATAACCCATAAGGCTACACCCCACCTAGACGGTATACATACTGTATTTGGCCATGTAGTAGATGGCATGGATGTGGTTAATGCTATAGAGCAGGGCGATGAAATACATACCATTAAAATAATCCGCCAGGGTAAAGAGGCACGCAGATTTAAAGCCGAGAAAGTATTTAAAGAATACTTTGAGGCCATAGCTACAAAGCAAAAGAAATTAGAAGAAGAAGTGCCGTTACGGAAAAAAGAAAAAGTAGCCTTTTTTAAAGAAGCCAAAGCCAGTGGTACCAAAACAGACTCCGGGCTGGTTTACAAAATTATAGAAAAAGGTAACGGCGGCAAGCCAATGCCCGGCTCTATGGTGCTGGTAGACTACTCCGGCTACCTTGATAATGGCGAAGGCTTTTTGTTTGATTCCAGCAATGCTGAAACTGCCAAAGCACTTGGCAACTACATTCCGCAAAAAGATGCTGCAAGGGCCTATAAGCCAATACCTTTTAAAACAGGAACTAAATTGGGTATGATACCTGGCTTTATTGAAGGCCTTGAGCAAATGTCAATAGGCGATAAAGCAATTATATTTATCCCGGCTCATTTAGGTTATGGAGAAAAAGGCGCACCGCGGGGCAACATACCACCAAATGCCGACCTGGTTTTTGAACTTGAAATGATGCCAATACCGCAACATTAACACAAAATGTTTCACATTTTGTACAAAAAATAGGGTTTCGCTGTGAAACCCTATTTTTTTATATAATATTGCAACTATCTCTAATAGTGCCAGATAAACTCATCTTTACTATTTATCATAGCGCCGTATTCCACTTTTATTATTTCACCAAATTCTAACTGAAAAACTACCCAGTTTTCTTCACTAAAATACGTTTCAACCGTATCAATAGTATCGGTTTCAAAAGATTTTATTCCGTGCTTTTTAAGTAAAGGGGTTACGGTATCCCAATTGCGGCCTATAATTTTTTCTCCAAAAAGCAACACATCAGGCTTAGAAGTTATAATATACCCCAGCCTGTAGTCTTCATCTTTATAAAACGTAAGCCGCAGTTTATCAGAATTATAGAGATAAATAACATTACCATCTTCATCCTGGTACTTTTTATCGGGTGCTGTATTCATAAAACCCTTAACGTCCTCCTCTTTCATACCAAACAGCAAGTTGCCAATACCTTTTTTTAACTTAATTTCCATATTTTTTGATGTGTAAGAAAAGTTATTTATACAAACCTATAAGGCAAATTCCGGTGCATTCACAAAATCAAAGCGCACCAGGCCATCGTCATCAATTTTAGTAAGGTTTATTTGATGCAGGGTATTAACAAGTTCCGGGTTCCAGGGCGTTTTTACTTTTATATAATTCTCTGTAAAACCGTGTATGTAGCCTTCTTTATTTTCGCCTTCAAAAAGTACCGTACGGGTAGTGCCCAGTTGCTGCTCATAAAAAGCACGTCGCTTTTTAACCGAAAGCCCCCGCAGCATTTTACTGCGTTTACTGCGTACATTCATAGGTACTACACCCTCCATTTCGGCGGCAGGGGTGTTATCGCGCTCACTATAAGTAAATACGTGAAGATAGCTTATATCAATCTGGTTCAGGTAATTATACGTTTCAAGAAAATGTTCATCGGTTTCTCCGGGAAACCCAACAATAACATCTACACCAATACAGGCATGTGGCATTACCTCACGTATTTTATTCACCCTTTCTGTATATACCTCACGAAGGTAACGGCGACGCATTAATTTTAAAATATCATTGCTGCCACTTTGTAGCGGGATATGGAAATGCGGTACAAAAGTGCGGCTTTGGCTTACAAATTCAATCGTCTCATTTTTAAGCAGGTTAGGTTCTATAGATGAGATTCGCAGGCGTTCTATACCCGGTACCTCATCTAGTGCCTGCACCAGCTCATAAAAAGTATGCTCGTGTTTTTTATTACCAAACTCCCCTTTGCCGTAATCGCCTATATTTACCCCTGTTAAAACAATTTCTTTTATATTTTGGGCTGAAATTTCTGCAGCATTTTTTAGCACATTCTGCAAGGTATCACTACGTGATATGCCACGCGCTAATGGAATGGTGCAATAGGTACATTTATAGTCGCAGCCATCCTGTACTTTTAAAAAAGCACGGGTACGGTCGCCAATAGAGTAACTGCCTACATAAAAATCAGCTTGAGATATTTCGCAGGAATGTACCTCGCCCATATCATTTTTGCTTAAATCATTTATGTAATCGGAAATTTTAAATTTTTCGGTAGCACCCAATACAAGGTCTACCCCGTCTACAGCAGCAAGCTCTTCGGGCTTTAACTGGGCATAACAGCCAACAGCAGCAACAAAAGCTTTATCATTAGCTTTTAGCGCTTTTTTTACTATCTGCTTAAATTGCTTATCGGCATTTTCGGTAACCGAACAGGTATTTATTACATAAATATCCGCAGGGTCTTCAAAATCAACCCTGTCAAATCCTTCGTCCTGAAAATTACGTGCAATGGTAGAGGTTTCTGAAAAATTCAGTTTGCAACCCAGCGTGTAAAAAGCGACTTTTTTCCTGTTTTCCATAATCCTGAAGCCTTAAAGCCTTACTAATAAGCGCGCAAAGTTACTAACTTATTACGAGTTATAAAATCATAATTAAGCGTAATAAAGTAATTTTATGCCATTAACTATTACCGAGTTTATTAAGCATCTGCTTATCTTCTTCAATAATTTTACGCAGCCTTCTGGAAAACTGTACATCACCAAGGTTAGATGACGCTACGTTTTTAAGGTATCCTAATACAGTTTCCAGGGTATCTTCAGGAAGTGTATCCAGTAGTTTTACAATTTCTTTTTTTGTTTCTTCTGTGTTCATTATTTTGGAGATTTCTTCAAATATAAGTAATAAAAAATCCTTCTGTAAATATTATTGCCAGTTTTAGGTATATTTTTTAACGAAAACGTATTATTAACCACCGTTAAAAACCATACTTACGGTTTAAATGGAACTATAGCTCTTTTAATAAAGATAAATCACTAAGCAGATTAATGGTGTTTATGATAAAGATATTTTAGCTGTCCTGGCTAAAAGCAGTACGCTCCAGGCTGGCATCCCTGTTTTGCAGTACCGATGTTTCTTTACCTAAAAAACTGTCTACACTGCGGGCACATTCCCGCCCCTCGGTAATGGCCCATACCACAAGGCTCTGCCCCCGGCGCATATCGCCACAGGTAAAAAGTTTAGGGTGCGATGTTTTATAACTTTTTTCATCTGCTAGTACATTGCCACGGATATCGGTTTCAAGCTCATATTTTTCAATAAGGGTTTGCTCCGGGCCGCTAAACCCTATAGAAATCAGCGCCATATCACACGGAATGATCCGCTCTGTCCCTTCAATTTCAGTTGACTTGAGCCGCTTGCCGTCCGGTGTAAATTCCCAATGCAAATCAGAAACTTTTAAGGCTTTAAGGTTGCCTTTTTTGTCTTTTATATATTCTTTGGTGGCGGTAGCAAAAAGTCTTTCAGCCCCCTCCTCCTGAGATGATGATGTACGGTAAACATCGGGGTATTCCGGCCACGGGTTATACGGCGGGCGTTCATCGCCAAGGCGGTGCATAAGTGCCAGTTGAGTTACACTTTTTGCTCCCTGCCTTATGGCTGTACCCACACAATCACTGCCGGTATCGCCACTACCTATAATTACTACATCTTTATCTTTGGCGGTAATTTCTTCATCAATTATATTGCTCTCCAGCTTTATATAAGCCAGGGGGTCTTTATCTGCAATACGTTTATTTTGCTGTTTCAAAAATTCCATAGCATAGTAAATACCTTTGGCATCGCGCCCCGGTAAGTCTAAATCACGTGGCACCATAGCGCCACAGGCCAGTACTACGGCATCAAAATCGGCCAACAGGTCGCTCATAAAAATATTTACCCCAACATGGGCATGGTAGGTAAATTTTATACCACTTTGCTCCATAAGTTCAATACGGCGGTCTATTACATTTTTTTCCAGCTTAAAATCGGGTATGCCATAGCGTAGCAGGCCACCTGCTGCATCGTCTTTCTCAAAAACGGTGACGCTGTGCCCCGCGGCATTCAACTGGTCTGCCGCTGCCATACCTGCCGGACCGCTGCCAATAATAGCTACACTTTTACCGCTACGGTTTTCCACCTGAAACGGCTTTACCAATCCCCTGTCAAAAGCTATCTCTATAATATGTTTTTCTATAGCTTCTATAGCTACTGCGGGGCGGTTGATATTTAAAACGCAGGACGACTCACACGGCGCAGGGCATATCCTGCCCGTAAACTCAGGAAAGTTATTGGTAGAAGAAAGTATTTCATACGCATCTTCCCAACGCTCATAAAAAACTGCATCATTAAATTCGGGAATTACATTGCCCAGAGGGCAGCCACTATGGCAAAACGGCACACCACAGTCCATACAACGTGCTGATTGCTGGTGCAATTGCTCTACCGAATAAGGTGCTGTAAATTCTTTATAATGCTGTATACGTTTATCTACAGGTTCTGTTTGTGGCAGTTCCCGTTCATATTCTTTAAATCCTGTAATTTTTTCCTGCTTCATCATTTTTATTTCTCTAATCTAAAACTGTAACCATTAAAGGTAAATTATCCTGCCTTTGCTGCTTCTGCCTGTTTTTGTAGTGCCCTTTTATAATCTTTGGGAAACACCTTTACAAAGTTTGCTATCTGGTTATCAAAGTCTTTTAATATAAAATTAGCTGTAGTGCTGTTGGTATAATCATAATGTTTTTGCAGCATACCAAAAAGTTCTTCACGGTCAGCGGCATTGCATTGTTCTAAATCTATCATTTCGGGGTTACAGCGCTCGGCAAAATTTTTGTTGGTATCATAAACATATGCAATACCCCCGCTCATACCCGCACCAAAATTGCGGCCTATTTTTCCGAGGATAACCACGCGCCCCCCGGTCATGTATTCGCAACCGTGGTCGCCAACACCCTCTACTACCACACTGGCGCCAGAGTTACGCACGGCAAAACGTTCGCCCGCACGCCCGTTAATGTAGGCCTCACCGCTTGTGGCGCCGTAAAGTCCTGTATTACCCACAATGCTATTGGCTTCGGGGGTAAACCCGGCATTTGCAGGCGGATTAATCACTAATTTGGCACCGCTTAGCCCTTTGCCAAAATAATCGTTAGCATCGCCTTCTATCTTCATAGTAAGCCCTTTTGCACCGAAAGCGCCGAAACTCTGCCCTGCTGACCCATAAAACTGAAAGTTAATAGTGTCTTGCGGCAGGCCATCGCTTTTATACTTTTTTGTAATCTCATTGCTTAGCATGGTACCGGTACAACGGTCTACATTCCGTATTTTAAATTCTGCCGAAACCTTTTCGCCGTTATCAAGTGCCGGCGTGGCTTTTTTAATAAGCTGCCAGTCTAAAATACCCTGCAGTAAATGGTCCTGCTCCTCGGTTTTATACAGGCTGATGTTATCCGGGTTCGGTTCATCATACAATATACGGCTCAGGTCTACATCCTTATGCTTCCAGAATTCAATATCATCGCGCTGTTTCAGGTTGGCAACATGGCCTATCATTTCATCAACGGTACGGAAACCAAGCTCTGCCATAATTTCACGCAGTTCTTCGGTAAGGAATTTAAACAGGTTCACCACATACTCCACCTCTCCGGTAAAGCGCTTACGTAATTCCTTATCCTGCGTAGCAACCCCAACAGGGCAACTATTAAGGTGGCATTTACGCATTAATACACAACCTTCTGTAACAAGGGCTGCAGTAGCCACTCCCCATTCTTCAGCGCCTAATAATGCTGCAATAGCAATATCGCGGCCCGTTTTCATCTGCCCGTCTGCCTGTAGGGTAACACGTGGGCGCAGTTTATTTTTTATTAAGGTCTGATGGGTTTCTGCAAGGCCAAGCTCCCATGGTAATCCTGCATGTTTAATAGAGCTTAAAGGCGAAGCCCCCGTACCCCCGTCAAAACCGGAAACCAGCACTACATCTGCCTTTGCTTTAGTAACCCCCGACGCTATGGTACCGATACCCGCCTTACTTACCAGTTTCACACTAATACGTGCTTCTCTATTAGCATTTTTTAAATCGAATATCAGTTGCGCCAAATCTTCTATAGAGTAAATATCGTGGTGCGGCGGTGGCGAAATAAGCCCTACACCCGGTGTTGCATGGCGTGTACGCCCTATCCAGTCATCCACTTTTTCGCCGGGTAGCTGTCCCCCTTCGCCGGGTTTTGCCCCCTGAGCCATTTTTATCTGTAATTCATCAGCCTCGGTTAAATAGCGGCTGGTAACACCAAAACGCCCGCTGGCCACCTGCTTGATTGCCGAACGCATACTGTGCCCATTTTCAAGAGGTTCAAAACGGGCCTCGTCTTCCCCACCTTCACCGGTATTGCTTTTACCTCCCAGAATATTCATGGCAAGTGCAAGTGTAGTATGTGCCTCCCAAGATATAGAGCCAAAGCTCATAGCCCCGGTAGAAAAACGTTTGTATATATTTTCGGCAGGTTCAACCTCATCTATAGCAATAGACTTCTGTTGCTTATCAAAACACAGCAGGCTACGCAGCGTACATGCTTTTTCGCCCTGTTCGTTTACCAGTTTGCTGTATTTTTTAAACAGGTTATAGTCGCCCGTACGGGTGCTCAACTGTAATAAATGTATAGTTTGCGGGTTAAACAGGTGAAATTCCCCTTTACGTTTCCATTGCAACTCACCGCCAACAGGCAGCCTGTCAGCAGGTATCTGCTTTTTAGTGAAAGCAAAACGGTGTTTAATCAGGGCTTCTTCGGCAATACCATCTAAGCCCAATCCGCCAATATTAGAAGTAGCCCCGGTAAAATACTGATTTACCACCTCCATATTCAGCCCGAGAATTTCAAATATCTGCGCTCCCTGGTAGGACTGGAATGTAGATATCCCCATCTTAGAGAATACCTTAAGCAACCCTGTATTAAGGGCTTTTATATAATTTTTCTTTAATTCTTTAATGCTGAGGGTTGTATCGCATAAACCTTCTTTAAGCCTATCGCCTATAGAAGCAAATGCCATATACGGATTAATTGCCGTAGCACCAAAAGCAATAAGGCAGGCGGCATGGTGAACCTCCCAAACATCACCGGCCTCTATAATAAGCCCTACTTCGCCACGCAGCCCTTTACGTATCAGGTGGTGGTGCACTGCCGATGCATAGAGTAATGACGGTATAGGCGCATGGCGGCTGTCTATGGCCCTGTCCTGTAAAATAAGTACCCTGTAACCGTCTTCCACAGCATCGGCAGCATAACGGCAGGTACGGTCAAGCGCTTTTTTAAGTGCCTCCCCTCCGCCATCGGCACGGAAATAACATTGTATGGTTTTACTCTGAAAAGTACCTGTATCCATAGTACGTATCTTTTCCAGGTAATGGTCGTCCAATATCGGGTGGCGCAGCACAATACAGTGCGCCGCTGTAGGGTCTTCCTCTAAAATATTGCCGTTGGTGCCTGCAAAGCTGGCAAGTGACATTACCAGTTTTTCGCGTATCGGGTCTATAGGCGGGTTGGTAACCTGTGCAAATAACTGCTTAAAGTAGTTAGACAGGTGTTGTGGCTCTTTACTAAGCACAGCAAGTGGGGTATCTACCCCCATAGAGCCAATGGGCTCTTTACCCTCCAGCGCCATGGGCATAATAATATCTTCTATAGCCTCAGTTGTATAACCAAAAGCCTTCTGGAAACGGAACACCTGCTGGTGCGCCAGGGGGGTATGTGTTACCAATGGCTCCGGTATAGAGCTCATTGTTATTTTATATTTTTCAAGCCACTCCGCATACGGCTGGCGGGTACTGATTTCTTTTTTAAGCGGGTCGTTAAAAACAATTTCGCCCTTTTCAAGGTCAACCACAATCATTTTGCCCGGGCGCAGCCTGCCTTTTTTTACCACTTCAGAGGCATGGATGCCCAGTACCCCTGTTTCAGAGGAAAGAACCATACGGTCGTCCTTGGTAATAGTATAGCGTATAGGGCGCAGGCCATTCCTGTCCAGTGTGGCGCCTATCATTTTACCGTTGCTGAAGCATACGGCAGCAGGGCCGTCCCATTGCTCCATAAGGCAGGAATGATATTCATAAAATGCCCTCAAATCAGCATCAACAGCATCATTCTCATCCCAGGCTTCGGGTATCAGCATCATTAAAACGTGTGGGAGTGAACGGCCGGACAGCGTAAGCATTTCAATCATATTATCCAGGCAGGCGCTATCGCTCTGGCGCCCCGGCACCAAAGGTAGGAGCATGTTTATCTCTTCTTCGGTAAAAAATGGAGAAGCAAAATTCTTTTCGTTGGTGCGCAGCCAGTTAAGGTTACCCTGTAACGTATTTATTTCACCATTGTGCGCAATATAGCGAAAGGGCTGTGCAAGTGCCCATGACGGAAATGTGTTGGTAGCAAAACGTGAATGTACCAGGGCATAGGCACTGGTAATACGCTTATTTTGCAAATCCGGATAATAATGGCGCACCTGCGTACTGGTAAGCTGCCCTTTATATACTATAGTAGCTGCCGATAGCGAAGCTATATAAAAAGCCGTAGGGCTTTTATATAAAGTACTGTTTATAGTATGAGATGCATAATTACGCAATACAAACAGCTTGCGTTCAAACTCAACCTCAGTTGCAAGCAGTTCGGGGCGCTTAATAAATACCTGCTCTATTTCAGGCTCCACGCTAAGGGCTGTGTCACCAATACCGGTACGGTTTATGGGCACTTTGCGGTAGCCCAGTATCTCAAGACCCAGCTGCTCTGCTGCTGCTGCAAAAATTTCTTTACATTCTTCTATAAATTCCTCCCCTTTAGGAAAAAATACCATCCCCACACCATACTGGCCTGCTTCTGGCAACTTTATGCCAATCTTTACACATTCCGACACCAAAAACTCATGCGGCAACTGGAAAGAAATTCCTGCGCCGTCGCCTGTATTGTCTTCGCAGCCACAGGCTCCCCGGTGTTCTAAATTCTCTAAAATGGTTAATGCATCAGATATATGGTTATGAGATTTTCTTCCTTTTATATTAGCCACAAAACCAATACCGCAGGCATCATGCTCGTGGTTAGGATTATACAGCCCTTTTTGTTCTTCCTGCATTATATTCATAGTGCTTATTCTTGTTACGCGAAATAATTATCTTTATACCGTTTTGGGGATATACAACAGACGCTGCAAAAACGGCGGGATAAGGTACAAATAAAATCGTATTAAATTTGTTAATTTGCAATTGTTTTTATTCAATGTAAACCCCAAACAAGATATTAAATTCATAAAAAACAGCATTGTATTACATTTTTATCATTAAATCTATAACAAAAAGTAATTATAAAGTTAAATAACTGTTTCATGCCCAAAATATTTACGTTTATTTTTCTCATTTTAATAATATTCTTTACCTCGTGCAAAAACACACCCGGTACCGAAAAAGATAATTTGGTATTCCGGTATAACGAAAATGCAGCGGTAAATTCGCTGGATCCTGCTTTTGCTAAAATACGCCCCTCTATATGGGTATGTAACCAGTTATATAACGGACTGGTACAACTTGACGACAGCCTTAATGTAAAACCGGACATTGCTAAAAAATGGGATATTTCTGAAGATGGGCTTACCTATACATTTACCTTACGTAATGACGTTTACTTTCATAAAAGCCCTGTTTTTAAATCTGATAGTACCCGAATTGTTGTGGCTACCGACTTTACTTACAGCCTTAACCGCCTTTTAGATGAAAAAATTGCCGCACCCGGGCGCTGGATACTTCAAAACGTAGACCACTTTAAAGCTGTAAATGATACGATATTTGAAATAAAACTCAAAAAAACCTTTCCTGCTTTTTTGGGGTTGCTTACCATGAAATATGCCTCGGTAGTACCACACGAAGCGTTTGAAAATCCTGACAACGATTTCCGGGCTAACCCTGTTGGTACCGGGCCATTTTATTTTAAAATATGGGAAGAAAATGTGAAACTGGTATTGCGTAAAAATCCGTTATATTTTGAAAAAGATAAAAAAGGGGTGCAGCTGCCTTACCTTGAAGCGGTGGCTATTACATTTTTACCCGATAAACAAAGCGGCTTTTTGCAGTTTGTACAGGGCAGGCAGGATTTTGTTTCCGGGTTGGATCCCAGTTATAAAGATGAAATACTAACCCCGAAAGGCCAGCTGCAACCCAAATACCAAAACAGTGTAACCATGATTACAGGCCCGTACCTGAATACAGAATATATGGGGTTCAGGATGGATGGCGACAACAAGGCAGTTAAAGATAAACGCATACGCCAGGCGCTTAATTATGGCTTTGACCGCGATAAAATGATACTCTATCTGCGCAACGGCATGGGTACAGGCGCTACGCACGGCATTATACCCACTGGACTGGGTGGTTATGGCGCTAAAGGCTATACATATAACCCCGCCAGAGCGAAGGAACTTATTGTCGCATATAAAGCAGCAACCGGCGATATCAATCCGGTGATACAAATGAGTACCACTGCCAGCTACCTTGATATTGCCGAATATTTGCAGCGCGAGTGGGAAAAATGCGGCCTGCATGTTGAAGTAGACGTTAACCCGCCTACCACTTTATCGCAGGCATTAAGTACTGGAAAAGCATCTTTTTTTAAGGCAACCTGGATTGCCGATTACCCAGATGCCGAGAATTACCTTTCTCTTTTTTACAGTAAAAACTTTTCGCCGGGCGGGCCAAACTATACCCACTTTAGTAATGCCGAGTTTGATAAATTATATGAGCAGGCGTTTTATATAACTAATGACAAAGAACGCTTTGCCTTGTATAAAAAAATGGATTCACTGGTAATGGAAGAAGCCCCCATTATTCCCCTTTTTTATGATAAGGCGGCACGTTTTACCCAAAAAAATATAACGGGGCTGGGTATCAACCCGCTAAACTCATTAATATTAAAAAGGGTTAAGAAAAAATGAGTTTTCCTAAATGTTTCCAAATTCGTTGCTTTCATTGCTGAGCTAATGGGTATATTTGATATCCGCAAAATTTTGCAGCATGAAAATACTAATTGTGGAAGATGAAACCGGGCTACGGGAAACCATAAAACAATCGCTTGAAAAAGAACGGTATATAGTAGAAACCGCTATAGATTATAATAGTGGCATAGATAAGCTTGGCGCGTATGATTATGATTGTGTACTCATAGATATCATGCTGCCCGGTGGCAGTGGGCTGGCTCTTGTAAAGGCAGTAAAAGAAATGCAGAAAAAGGAAGCCCTGATTATTATTTCGGCCAAAAATTCGGTTGATGACAAAGTTACCGGGCTCAACCTGGGGGCAGATGATTACCTAGCTAAGCCTTTTCACCTTGCAGAGCTGCATGCGCGCATAAAATCGGCTATACGCAGGAACAGCCACAATGGTGACACTTATTTAAACCTCGCCAACATCAGCCTTTCTCCTGAAATGCGCAATGTTACCATAAACGGCGCAGCGCTTACCCTAAACAGGAAAGAGTTTGATCTCCTATACTATTTTATGGTAAACCCTAGCAGGCTTATTAACAAAACCGCATTGGCAGAATCGGTATGGGGAGATTTTACAGACCAGGCAGACAGCCTTGATTTTGTATACTCACAAATAAAAAACCTCCGCAAAAAATTAAAAGAGGCCGGCGCAGAAGCAGATATTCAGGCGGTGTATGGTATGGGCTATAAAATAATTGCTCAGTCATGAGTAAAAAAAACACAAGCATATCGCTGCAAAACTATACGCTACGCTACTTGGTGGTGGCGCTGCTGGCTGTAATTGCCGTTTGGGCAGGGCTTTTTTATGCCGTTATATTAGAGGAGGTATATGATAATATAGACGACGGCCTCAAAAATTCAAAAATCCAGATCATCAGAGAAATGTACGCCCACCCCGAACTGTTAAATACGCGAGAGTTTGGCATCAACCAGTTTAAAATAACTCCACTGCCCAAAGACAGCGTATATGATTTCTCAGATAAATTTATAAGCACTTTTGAATTTATGGAGTATGATGATGATGATGAACCCGTACGTTTGCTGGAAACTGTTTTTAACGACCCGCGGGGACGACCATACAAACTTACAATACGCGCCAGTATTGTAGAAGAAGACGAGCTGCTCGAAGACCTTCTTACCGCGCTTGTAGCCCTGTACATTATGATGGTTGCCAGTATAGCGTTGCTTAACCGTTATTTGGTACAAAAAGCATGGAAACCTTTTTATAATATTTTGGACAGGCTAAAACAGTATAGTCCGGGGAGTGGCAAAACTTTTGAAAAAGAACCGTCTGTAGTTACCGAGTTCAGGGTGCTTTCTGAAGAACTCCAAGCACTGCTGAAACGCAACGAGGCGGTATACGCTAGCCAGAAACAGTTTATTGAAAATGCAAGCCACGAATTACAGACACCCCTTGCCATTAGCCTTAATAAACTCGACCTTTTTGCAGAAAACAATACACTACCAGAAGAACAGATGGCCGAACTCGGAAAAATAACCGATACCCTGCAACGGCTGGTGCGGCTCAACAAATCGCTACTCATGCTCTCTAAAATCGAAAACAGGCAGTTTACCGAGAGCGAATCAGTAAATTTTAATACCCTTATAGCGCAACTGGCCGAAGATTTTGAAGATATGGCTGTTTTTAAAGGCATACATATTACAGTAAGCGGCACAGGACAGCTGGTTTATACTATAAACAAGGGTCTGGCTATCTCGCTGCTTTCAAACCTTATAAAAAATGCGATTATACATAATTATAAAGGCGGCTCGGTAGATATTGCCATAACATCGACCTCTGTTACGATACAAAATACAGGGAAGGGCTACCCCTTAGATGAAACTCTTATTTACCGTCGCTTTTACCGAGACATCCACAACGGGCAGTCAACAGGACTTGGCCTTGCGCTTGTGCAGGCTATTGCGGCGATATACAATATAAAAATCAACTACACATTTACTGATCAACATTCTTTTACATTTATTTTTCCCGAAAAACAGCATCTTTCCTAATTGTTTCCAGTTTTGGGTGGTAATCTTGTACTATAATTTTAAAACAAGATTAGTTATGAAAAAAATTGTTTTTGCTATTACAGTACTAAGCTTTATATCGTGCAACGCCCAGAAAAGAAACATTGGCCTTACCGAACTGCCCGGGCAGGCACAGAGTTTTGTTACTACATATTACCCTAGCCAGGCAATATCGTATATCATAGAAGAAAAAGATACACATAGCACCGAATACGAAATACATTTTTCCGGCAGTGCAGAAGTTGAGTTTGATGCAGCTGGCCTGTGGAAAGAAGTTGAAGCAAATGCATCGGTAATACCGCCGGGGCTGCTGCCAAAGAAAATTTCGGCCTATCTGGCTAAAAATTACAAGGGGCAGAATATAGAGAAAATTGAACGGAAAAACTGGGGCTACAAAGTAGAATGTTTTAGCGACCTTGAGCTGGAATTTGATAAAAATGGGGATTTTTTAAGGATAGATAGCTAAATCTTTCCGCCGCAGATATATAGTGTCTGCGGTTTTTTTACTTACGCCGCCTTATATCGCGCCTATATTCCCACGGAGCCTGTGGGCGTTTGGCAGCCCATAAACCAAGATGCTGTTGGCGTGCCTGTTCTTCATACACACCAAGCTGGGCATTATTGCTGTAGTCTTTATAATGCCAGGCATAACCGGCTTTAATCATCTCTTCGTTTACATTAATACCTTCCTGTGTAATTACAGTACCTACTACCCTGCCATACCGGTCTCGCTTGCCTCCCGATTCTACCGTTACAATTTTACCAAAACAGAGGTCAGATGCGTATTGTTTGGCTTTCATACCATAAGCCTGTTTTTTTTCAGGGCAGTCAATTTCTGCAAGGCGCACGCGTTCGGGCTGCCCATCATACAAAACCTCAAAGGTATCGCCGTCTTTTACAGCTGTTACTTTCCCTGTAAAGGTTTTAAGCGCACGTACTTCTTTAGTATCATTACCTTTACGTGGGCTATCCGGTTGTGTTTTTTGATTATAGTTATAAAGTACGGCCAAAATCAGCATTACCAATAAGGTAGCAATGCTGTATTTGGGTTTACTGGTCCTGCGTTTTGCCATCAAAAAAGTATACTATTTATCCCTTAGTTGTTGGGTTTCATCATATATATACTGAAGTATGTCAGCATCCTGGTCGGTAAATTCAACATTCCGGCGCTGCATCATAACGCGGGCCGTGTCAAAAGCTTTATTAATATGGTGGTTCACCATGCCCGAAGCGCCCCCCCATGAAAAGCTTGGCACATAATTTCTGGGAAAACCGCTGCCAAATATATTAGAACAAACACCTACTACTGTACCGGTATTAAACATGGTATTGATACCGCTTTTACTGTGGTCGCCCATCATTAGGCCGCAAAACTGCAAACCTGTTTTTACAAACCCCTCTTTTTCATAGCTCCACAGTTTCACTTCCTCATAATTGTTTTTGAGGTTAGAATTGTTGGTATCGGCTCCCAGGTTGCACCACTCCCCTAAAACAGAATTCCCTAAAAAGCCGTCATGGCCTTTATTACTATAAGCAAACATAACCGAGTTACTTACTTCGCCCCCTACGCGGCATTCAGGGCCAATAGTGGTAGCGCCATAAATTTTAGCTCCTATTTTTACTACTGCGCCATCACAAAGGGCAAACGGCCCGCGGATGATTGAGCCTTCCATAATCTCGGTATCCTTACCTATATATATAGGACCGGTAGCAGCATTTAGCGTAACAAATTCTAATTTAGCGCCGTACTCAATAAAAATATTCTCCGGTGCTAAAGTATTTACTGAAGCCGGTATAGGCTGTGATTTCCTGTCTGCGGTAAGCAATTCAAAATCCTCACGCAGCGCAGCATCATTCTTTCGGAATATATCCCATACCTGTTCAATTTTAAGTACCTCATCATCATAATATATAATCTCATAGGCATCAAAATCTACTTCTTCCTGCGTGTCTTTAGCATAAAACGCCACTACATCATCGCCTGAAAAAATAGCTTGGTTCCCTTCCAGCGATTTTACCATTTCGGCCAGCACTTCATTAGGCAAAATAGCACTGTTTATCATCACATTTTCCTCCATTTCCACCATAGGGTATTTTTCCATCAGGTATTCTTCGGTAATGGTAGTGGTGGTATATCCCAGGTACATTTCCCATTTTTCTCGTATGGTAAGTATGCCAATGCGTATATCGGCAACAGGTCGGGTAAAAGTAAACGGCAACAAGGCATTGCGCACCGGGCCGTCAAAAAGTATATAATTCATGATGTTGTGCTTTAAAAAGGTTCAAAACAGCAATGCGCCAAAGTTAGCTAAAGTTTTGGAGTTACAAAGTAGGAAAATTATAAAGTGGCAGGGCTGTAGAGTAGCAATATCCTTCCTTTTGAATAGGAAGGATTGGTATGAAGACAAAAAAGCCTTCCGTTTCGGGAAGGCTTCTGTATAGATTGAAAATCCAAAAATTATTTTTTGAATTTAGAATATTTGTTTTTGAACTTGTCAATACGTCCTGCGGTATCAATAAGTTTAGATTTACCTGTATAGAAAGGGTGTGAAGTACGAGAGATCTCTAATTTCACAACAGGGTACTCAACACCTTCGTGTTCTATTGTTTCTCTTGTGTCTGCTGTAGACTTAGTTATAAACACTTCGTCGTTGCTCATGTCTTTAAAAGCAACTAATCTGTAATTTTCCGGGTGAATACCTTTTTTCATTTTAAGTAAATTTTATTGTTCTGGCTCCCACTTGTTTCGAGGCTTCTGTAGGCAGAAGGTGTAAACGCCTGAAAGCTTTTTGTTTTTTAAACTTTTTTCAATTCAGGCTGCAAAAGTACAATTATTTTTTTAATATCAAATACTTAGCTATTATTTTTTGCAGTGTAACATCTGCCGCAATATTACGACATATACGGCATAAATTGTATATTTGTCTCACATAAACCAAACAGATTAATCATGGAACAAAACAACACAGCAGTACAGCCAGTAAAAACAGGTAAAGCCGCAGTTAATTACGGCGTTATTTTTGGCGTTATAATGATTTTAGAATTCATAATAGCCTACGCATTAGACATTAACCCGCAACAAAACAAAACTATAGGACTGATTAACAGTATTTTAAACAATTTGATATTACCCGTTTTATTTATAGCGCTTGCATGCAATTATTTTAAAAAGCAAAATGGTGGCTATATAAAATTTGGTGAATCTCTAAAAACAGGTGTTGCAACAACAGTTATAGCAGCCGCAGTTTTTGCTGTTTTTAATATTGTTTTCTACCTCATATTTCCCGAAGCGCAAGCCGAAATACTTCAAAAAGTAAAAGAGGCACAGGTAGCAACCAACCCGAATTTAACTGCAGAGCAATTAAAAATGACTATTAAAGTTACGGAAATGTTTATGAAGCCTTATATAGCATTTCCTGTAACAATAATAATATATGCCTTCCTTGGGCTGATTTACTCTTTACTAGTAGGTGCTATTGTTAAAAAAGAAAAGCCCGGTACATACTAATACATGAACCTATCTATAGTTATCCCCCTGCTTAATGAAGAAGAATCCCTGGAAGAACTCTACCGGTGGATTACTAAAGTAATGGCAGAAAACGCCTATACCTACGAAGTTATTTTTATTGATGACGGCAGTACTGATGGCTCCTGGAATATTATTAGCAAACTGGCACAACAGGATACCGCGGTAAAGGGGATTAAATTTTTTACCAATTATGGCAAATCTCAGGCTTTGCATGCCGGGTTTGAAAAAGCACAGGGAGATGTTATTATCACCATGGATGCTGATCTTCAGGACAGCCCTGATGAAATACCCGAACTTTACAGCTTAATTAAAAATCAGGGATTTGACCTGGTATCGGGCTGGAAAAAGAAAAGGTATGATGCTAAACTTACCAAAAACCTGCCTTCAAAAGTATTTAACTGGGCAGCAAAAAAAACGTCGGGCGTAAAACTGCACGATTTTAATTGCGGGCTTAAAGCCTACCAGAAAAAAGTAATTAAAAATATAGAAGTTTCGGGCGAAATGCACCGTTATATTCCTGTTTTGGCCAAAAACGCAGGTTTTAAAAAAATAGGTGAAAAAGTGGTGATACACCAGGCACGCAAATACGGCACTACAAAATTTGGCATGGAACGGTTTATCAATGGTTTTTTAGACCTGATAACCATTTGGTTCATCTCAAAGTTTGGAAAAAGGCCCATGCACCTGTTTGGTGCACTGGGTGTACTTATGTTTTTTATAGGCTCTGCCTCGGCAATATATATAGGCATTAGCAAACTCTATAAAGTTTATGCTCATGAAAAAGCCATATTGGTTACAGATAACCCATGGTTTTATATAGCCCTTACCACAATGATTATTGGCACCCAATTATTTTTGGCCGGATTTTTAGGCGAAATTGTTTTGCGCACAAAAAATAATGAACAACGTTATAAGATAGATGAAATAATTTAGCCTTAAATTTGAAGACTCTCACACAATTAATTTAACATAACATGGAAATTGAAAAAACGTTATTAGACAAGGTTAATGTATGGCTTACCTCTCCCGTTTTTGATACCCAGACCAGGGATGCCATAAAAGAAATGATGACATCTGCCCCAAAAGAGCTGGAAGACAGCTTTTACCGCAACCTTGAGTTTGGTACCGGCGGCATGAGGGGCGTTATGGGTCCCGGCACCAACCGTATTAACAAATACACCCTGGGCAAAGCCACACAGGGATTGTCTGATTACCTTAAAACTTCATTTCCCGGAGAAGAATTAAAGGTTGCTATTGCGTATGACTGCCGCAATAACAGCGATACACTTGCGCAAACAGTAGCCAATGTGTTTTCGGCTAATGGTATTAAAGTATATCTTTTTGAAGAGTTAAGGCCAACACCGGAGCTTTCTTATGCCGTAAAATACTTAAAATGTCAGGCTGGTATTGTATTAACAGCATCACACAACCCACCGGAGTATAACGGCTATAAGGTATACTGGCAGGATGGCGGCCAATTGGTTCCCCCGCATGATAAAGCACTGATACAGGTTATAGAGGCACTGCAGTATGATGCTATTAATTTTGAAGCTAATAAAGACCTTATTGAATATATAGGCAGCGAAATAGATAAGGAGTTTATTAAAACCTCTTTGGTTAATGCTACTTTTAACACCTCTCCCGAGGCAAGGCAAAACCTTAAAATAGTATATACGCCGTTACACGGCACATCGGTTAAGCTTATACCGGACCTGCTGGAAAATGCAGGGTATAGCAACGTACACATAGTGGCAGAACAGGCAGTGCCAAACGGAAACTTCCCAACGGTTAAGTCACCAAACCCCGAAGAGCCGGAAGCGCTTAGTATGGCTGTGGCACTGGCTGACCAGGTAGACGCTGATATTGTAATTGGTACAGACCCGGATGCTGACAGGCTTGGTGTGGCTGTACGTAACGGCAATGGCATTATGACATTGCTAAACGGCAACCAGACTATGGTACTAATGACCGAGTTTTTACTGAACGAATGGAAAAAACAAGGTAAGATTGACGGAAAACAGTTTATTGGTTCTACCATTGTATCTACACCAATGATGCATGAGCTTGCCCAGGCATATGGCATTGAATGTAAAGTAGGCTTAACCGGCTTTAAGTGGATTGCCAAAATGATTGTAGACTTCCCTGAGCAGGAATTTATTGGCGGCGGCGAAGAAAGTTTTGGTTACATGGTGGGCGATGCCGTGCGTGATAAAGATGCGGTAACCTCTACCCTGCTACTTTGCGAAATTGCCGCACAGGCTAAAGCCAAGGCAAGTTCATTATACCAGGAGTTACTTAAACTGTATGTAAAATATGGTTTTTATAAGGAGTATCTTATTTCTATTACCAAAAAAGGTATAGAAGGCGCTGCAGAAATAAAACAAATGATGGTTAACCTTCGGGAAAACCCGCTTAAAGAAATTAACGGCCAACGTGTGGTAATGATTGAAGATTACCAGTCTTCTATTGCAAAAAATCTTATTACCAACGAGGAAGAACAAATAGATATGCCAAAAAGCGACGTACTTATTTATTACCTTGAAGATGGCAGTAAAATATGTGCACGCCCTAGTGGTACAGAACCAAAAATTAAATTTTATTTCAGTGTAAACGATACATTGGATGATGTAAACGATTTTAAAACGGTTGAGGCTGCCCTTGACCGGAAAATTAAGAATATTATAGAGGAAATGGGCCTCAAATAAATGAATGAGTGATTATAAAAAAATAGCGCGTTTAGCAAAGCCTTATAAAAAATATATCATCCTGAATATTTTTTTTAACGTGCTAAGCGCGTTTTTCAGTACAATATCATTAATAGCGGTTATACCGGTATTAAAAGTTATTTTTGAAGATACAAGAAGGATAACAAAAGAACCTGTTTACGAAGGCTTTGGCAGTATTAAATCTTACTTGGAAGATTTATTAAATTATACTTTAACAATGCAGATAGACCAACATGGCATATTTACTGTGCTAATGTATATTATTGGTCTGATAGTTGTAATTTTCCTGCTTAAAAATATTACAACTTATCTTGCGGTTTATTTTATTACCTATTTGCGCAATGGCCTGATAAAGGATATACGCGAAAATATGTATGCCAAAATAGTACGCCTCCCTGCTTCTTATTACTCAGATACTACTAAAGGAGATGTTATAGCACGCCTTACAACGGATGTTAATGAGATAAGTAACTCTCTTCAAAACATCCTGGAAATGGTGGTTAAAGAGCCTCTAACTATCTTATTTACTTTGGCAGCTATGATGCTATTGAGCATAAAGCTAACCCTTTTTGTTTTTGTTTTTATACCTGTAGCAGGCTTTTTGGTTTCTCAGGTAGGCAAAACACTAAAAAAGAAATCTATGCTATTGCAGCAGGAACAGGGAAAAGTACTTTCAATACTGGAGGAAACTGTTGGTGGACTTAAAATTATTAAATCCTTTACTGCAGAAGCTATTTTTGGTAAAAAATTTAACGACACCAGCAATCAGCTTTTCCGCCATAGCAATACTGTAGCAAACCGTCAAAATCTTGCTTCACCAATGAGTGAGTTTTTAGGCATTTTAATTATAAGTGTTTTATTAGTATACGGTGGTTATCTGGTTTTTAAAGATCAAAGCATGGAAGCTGGTATTTTTTTAGGGTATATACTTATGGCATATAATATACTTACCCCTGCCAAAGATATATCGAAGGCCAGCTATAACCTTAAACGCGGTACAGCATCGGCGGAGCGTATTGTGCAAATACTTGAAGCTAATGTTGCCATTGAAGACACACCCAATGCTATTGAAAAAAATGACTTTGAAAAATGGCTTGCAATTGAAAATATTACTTTTAGCTATGACAGTAAACATAATGTACTCAAAAACTTTTCATTACAGGTACCAAAAGGGCAAACAGTTGCCTTGGTGGGTCAGTCTGGTAGTGGTAAAAGCACTGTAGCTAACCTGCTTACCCGTTTTTATGACGTGCAGGAAGGCAGTATTAAAATTGACGGACTTGATATTCGTGACATTAAGCTGAATTCACTTCGCGGTATGATTGGCCTTGTAACACAAGACAGTATATTGTTTAATGATAGTGTACGGAATAACCTTTTAATTGGCCGCCCAAATGCCACAGAGGATGAAATTATTTCAGCACTGAAAGTAGCCAACGCCTATGAATTTATAGAAGGGCTGCCTGAAGGGTTAGACACTAATATTGGCGATAGCGGAAACAAACTTTCGGGCGGGCAAAAACAACGCCTTAGTATTGCCCGTGCAGTACTCAAAAACCCGCCTATTATGGTATTGGATGAAGCTACCTCTGCCCTGGATACCGAAAGCGAACGCTTGGTACAGGAAGCACTGGATAATATGATGCAGAACCGTACATCGGTAGTCATTGCCCACAGGCTAAGTACTATACAAAAAGCAGATAAAATTGTAGTAATGCAAAAAGGCAGCATTGTAGAGCAGGGTACGCATGACGAACTTATAGCCCTGAATGGCACTTATAAAAAACTGGTAATGATGCAGAGTTTTGAGTAAGCATTTATCACAAAAGAAATAACAATTGATTAATAGCCGCATTTTGTGGCTATTTTTTTTACACGTAACTTTACTTTGCTAAAACACCAGAAATACATGCCTAAAAAAGCCATTATTTATGATCTTGATAATACCATTTATCCGGTAAGCGATATTGGTGAAAAACTTTTCGGGCCACTTTTTGACCTGATTACTGAAAGTGGCGCACATGAGCATCACATGGAATCAATTAAAAAAGCAACCATGCGTACACCATTTCGCGTTGTGGCACAACGCCATAATTTTAGCGATGAGCTTACCCAAAAAGGTATTAATTTGCAGGAAGAGCTGGAATATACCGAACCTATAGCTTCTTTTGAGGATTATCCGGAAATTAAAAATATACCCGGCCTGCGTTTTCTGGTTACTACCGGTTTTTTTAAAATGCAGCACAGCAAAATAAAGCAATTGGGAATTACCAGCGACTTTGATGAGATACATATTGTAAACCCCGTTGTAACCTCTAAAAAAGAAGTATTTGCAGATATACTAAAACGCCACAACCTTACACCCAAAGAAGTACTTGTAGTAGGTGACGACCCTGAAAGTGAAATAGCGGCAGCCAAAGCGCTGGGCATAACCACTGTTTTATATGATAAAAATGACAACTTTAGCAAAGAAGAGGCTGATTTTAAAATAAGCCATTTTAAAGACCTGAAACGCATATACCAGAACACTTAAAAACGGCAATCTCATGTATGTGTGCAATGAAGAAATAAAACTACCGCATAAAGACACTATAGTGTGGAAATACCTGGACCTTTCTAAATTTCTGGACCTGCTGTTGTGCAGGCAGCTCTTTATGTCGCGCTCAGATAAATTTGAAGACCAGTACGAAGGTACATTTAGTGAGCCAACCTATGAGGAATTAAAAAAAATATCTGAAAACAACCCAAAATTTTTAGATAACTATAAGTCACACCGCAAAAATGTAGTTATCAGCAGCTGGCACATCAATGAATACGAAAGTTATGCCATGTGGCAGATATTTACTAAAAACCAGGAAGGGCTGGCCATACAAAGCACTATAGGACGCCTGCAGGAAGCGCTTAAACCCGAAACAAATTATGAGCAGCATATTGGGGAGGTAGAATATATAGACTATAAAAAAGAATACATCCCTTTTGATAATAACTTTTTCCCATTTCTATTTAAGCGCAAGAGCTTTCAGTATGAGCGTGAAGTCCGCATAATTTCAGACCTTTCCTCTCACAAACTTACTATTAACGAAGGATTAAAAACAGCCGTTGATATAAACCAGCTTATTGAAAAGATATACATACATCCAAAATCTCAAAACTGGTATAAAAACTTGGTAATACAGCTTATGGCACAACTTGGTTTTGATTTCAGTGTAGAAAAGTCTGATTTGGAAAGTGATATTTTAATTTAGCAATTAATTACTAACCGGCTCATAATCGGTAACTTCCCAATCAGTCGAAAGCAGGTTGGCATAGTGGTAGTGTACGCGGTCATTTTTATCAAAAGCCCCATTTTTATTAATATCCTCAAGTGTACGGAAGTAAATGCGGTTTTGCGCCTCTATAAGGTTCCAGTCTACCAGCTCCTGCATAGCACCGGAGAGTTTTTTAAAACCTGTACCGTTAATATGGCTAATGTATAAAGAGCGTATGTCATTAGAGTCAACTTTGCCATCCTGGTTAGTGTCAGAATCTACCAAGGTATATATAAGCACCTGTTTCCTGGTTTTATCAGCAAAAGTATTAAGGTATGTGGCTGTTTGTATTTGTATCAGTTCATCAGTCAGCGGACGCATTGCTGTAGAATCTATATGCTGAAATTTAAGGTTTTCAAAGTAGCCTGTAATTTCAAAACGATTATAATTTGATATGGCATAACTTATATTGTTGGTACGGCTGCTGCCATAGCTGCGGCTGTAATCGTCATAAATACGTATATCCCCAACAGGATGTATTAAATATTGTGTACCCTCCATAATAACAGGAAGGTCGGCTATTTTAATTTGCGTAGAATCTGTTTTCTTTAAAGGAGTACGTGCAGTTTCCTTATAGCTTACCTTCGGTTTGGGCTTCTCTTTTTCCTTGCATCCAAAACATAACAAACCTATTACGGCAAATGATAGTACAAACGTTTTTTTCATATCAAACATGATGTTACACCAAAAATAAGCAAAATGTTTCAATAATTATATCTTGGCATACAGCTTAAGGCTAAATACACGGCTGGTAAGATAATTGGGTATGCCATACTGGCTTTTGGTATATACATCGCGCACCCAGGTGTTGGTAATGGCATTTTGGTTGTCAAACAGGTTAAAAATTTCTAACCCAATGCTTAACTCCTCAAAAGGCTTAAGCCAGGTGGCCGACACTTTATCTTTCTTTTGGGCATCAACAATTACATACGAAAAGCCTGCATCTGCCCTCCGATAATCATTAAGCCTGGACTGGTACTGGTAACTATCGGCATAAGATGGAGAGCCACCCGGTAACCCTGTATTATATACAAGGTTGAGGTACATTTTAAGGCTTGGTATAGTAGGCACATAATCCTGAAACAGTATACCAAATTTAAGCCTTTGGTCAGTAGGCCTTGCAATATAACCGCGGTCATTAATATTCTCTTCGGTTTTCATATAACCAAAACTCAGCCACGATTCTGTTCCCGGTACAAACTCACCATTCAGGCGCATGTCAAGCCCGTAAGCATAGGCAACCGCATCATTATTGGCGCGGTAGCGTATACGCACATTTTCAAGTGTATAGGTGTTAACATCGTCCAGCTTTTTATAATATGCCTCGCTAACCAGCTTAAAACGCTTGTTATTTACGGTAAAGCTATAATCGTTAGCGGCTACAATATGTATAGACCGCTGCGCTTTTACATCGGGGTTTACCTGCCCGAGTGAATCACGCAACTCCCTGTAAAACGGCGGCTGGTAATACAACCCTCCCGAAAGGCGGAAAACCATATCTTTTTTCCACTTTGGCTTTATGGCAAACTGTGCGCGCGGACTTATTACTACCTGGCTTTTACTCTCTAAATTATCTCCGCTTACCTGCCATTGGTGTACCCTTGCCCCTGCATTCATATACAATTGCACACTATCGCCAACAACCATACGACGGCTCCATTGGGCATAACCCTGCACACGGTTAATGGTTACAAAATTAAGGGCACGCACATTTTGGTAAGGTACTAGCGGCCCGGTGTAGGGTGTATATGGTTGGTTATTAACCGGCAAATCTAAAATAGGTGCATTAAGTGAAAATCCGGCTGAATCTATAACTTCCCATTCCAGTAAACGGTCCCTGAAATCTTCTCGGGTATACTTAATACCCCATTCTACCAGGTTTTTCTTAATATCATGATAGCCTTTTACTTCGGCATTTACTATAAGCGCATCCAAATCATTACGGGCATGGTTAAGCTGAGAGCCTACCCCGCGCGCAAACTGTATATCACCATAAGTATCACTGCCTAAATTAGTATCTACTTCTCCAAGCGCATATTGCGCCAGTATATCAAAATATTCCTGCTCCTGGGTATGGTAAACAGAGCCTATAAATTTCAGGTCAAAATTGTCTGACACTTTATATTTTGATGTCACCGCACCAAAATATGTACGGTATTCATCTTTTTCGCGCCCGTCATAAAAAATCTGCAGTGCAACAGGGTCATCTATGGTACCAAAATTTGTTTGGCGGGTAAGGGGCTGGTAATGGTATTTATTTTGAGATATATTACCCAAAAAGCTAAATTCCCACTTTTGGTTAGGGTTATAGTTTAGCAATGTCTGCACATCAACAAATGTAGGTTTGTAGTTGGTCTGGGTTTCTTTGCTGTTAACCAACAGGCTGTTGTTGCGGTAGCGGCCACCAATTATACCGCTCCACTTTTTATTTTTTGAAATCCCTTCAACAGTAACTGCTGCCCCTAAAAAACTGGCATCTGCCTGTATGGCATTTTTTTCCGGTTTACGGTAGGTTATATTTAATACTGATGATAGTTTATCGCCATATTTTGACTGGAAACCACCCGCAGAAAAATCTACATTTTCTACCATGCTGGTATTGGTAAAACTCAGGCCTTCCTGCTGCCCGCTACGGATAAGAAAGGGACGATATATTTCTATATCATTTACATATACCAGGTTCTCGTCATAATTTCCGCCGCGCACGGCATATTGGCTGCTTAATTCATTATTACTGTTACCGCCAATAATTTTAATAATGTTTTCCACACCGGGCATTGCCCCGGGAATATTGCGAATGGTTTCGGGAGATATCGATATAACCCCTTCTACCCTTTTTGAACCTGTTTCGGCATTTATTATCAGGCTGCCCATCTGCTCTACGTTATTCAGCATTAAAGAACTGAATTCATACGTATCGCCTGCTCCCATTGTAATTTCTATACGCGACAATTTAAACGATATGTGTTCAAACCACACAACTACCTGCCGGTCTGCCGGAAGCTGTATCTGATAAAAACCGTTTTCATTTGTTGTGGTACGTACAGTACCTTCTATATCTGCATAGTAAATATTTACCCCCTCAATAGGATGGTGGTTTTCATCCAGCATTATACCATATAATAATGGTTTTTTCTGGGCAAAGGCAGTAGCGCCCGTTAGTAATACAAAAAGTATAAGCAGTTTAGTTATTGTTTTCAACAGAGGCAGATTTTTGTGTTCTGAAAAAATGCGTTTCAAAGGTAGTAGAATTTCCCACATTATCGGTTACCACAACTTTTAAATCGTTACGGCCATCATCAGCCACGCCATCACTAAAGTTGTGAAAGATAGTACGGGTTTTATAATCATAATGCATAAGTATCCATTTACCGTTCAGCCAGGCATTAAAGGTAGCAATACCAGAAAGGTTATCACTAATTTTAAGGCTAAAGGTTTTATTACTGCTCAGCCATTTGCCCGTGGTAAAGCTGGGGCTGAAGATTTTTGGCGCAGTGGTATCCTGCATTATCTTAAAATCGCCAAGCTGCTTTACTTTGGCAGAGAGCAGGCTCCCCTCGGTATAGCTGCTATTATAAATGATACGTCTGTTAGATACGCACGCTATAAACGATTTTGATAGTTTTTCGGCAGGCATGCCATCAACATTAAACGATACCGTTATAGGGATGTGCACCGGTACTTTAGGCTCATGTAAATGTAATACCGAATCTTTTACATCAAAATCCATATAAAAACTATCGTAAAAAGTGTGGGCGGGTATATAAACCGATACCCCGTTTTTTGAATAGTTATGCTCCTTATTTACATCTACATAATATGGGGTAACCTTTTGTGGGCTTATATTTTTAGCAAGGGCCTCACTAAACACAATGGTGCCGTTTATAACCGTTTTATTACCATGAAAGTCTGATACCTCAATGCGATAAGGGATTGTATTACCTGGGACAACAGTAATCTGCCCATTAGTTTTATTATCGGCTAAAAGCGAAAATCCCTCCTGGGGGGTGGTAATAAAAAGTTTTTGAAAGCGCTGCCCGCTGTCATAGTATTTTTCATAGTCAATAAGGTCGTTTACATAACGGCCTTCGTCAAACGAAAATTTATCAAAAGTATAGCCAAACTGGGGGGCATCATTTACAAAAACCTGTATTTTATATACCCCGTTGTGGCCAAGGCTGCCCACACTTTTATCTGTAGTGTTTACTGAGAGTCCAATGCTACCCTTTGCATATAGTGTGCCGGCAAGCCATGTACCGTCTTTTTGCTTTTTTACTGCTACCCGCACCGGCTGTGCCGACTCATTTATTACGGCACTGTCGCTTATAGCATAAGCCATAAGCCCATATACATCAGGAGCACTTTTATCAATCATTTTATTCCGGAGGCCAAAAAAGAGCGGATTAATGATTTTCTCTGTTTTGGTATCGCGGTATTCAAAGTGCAGGTGTGGGCCGCCGGAGCCGCCCGTGTTGCCCGATAGTGCCACTTCTTCCCCCATAGTTACAGGCAATTCGCCCGGCTGCGGAAAAAGCTCTATATCAAACGATTGTTTTTCGTATTGCTTTGCCCTTACATATGCATCAATTTTCGGGGCATATTCAGATAAATGGCCATATACTGTAGTATAACCATTTGGGTGGTCTATATACAGGCAGGTGCCGTAGCCATAGCTGGATACTTTAATACGCGACACATAGCCGTTGGCAGCAGCATATACCGGGTAGCCTTCTTTCTGGTTGGTGCGGTAATCCAGCCCCGCATGAAAATGGTTGTTGCGCAGCTCGCCAAACGTACCCGATGCATGCACGGGCAAATCCATAGGTGCGCGAAAATAATTTTCAGGATAAGGCTGCCCCTGAGCAAATGCTGTGGCAGAAATAATTAAGCTAACGGCTAAAAAACGAAATATCATACGGCTAAAATATAAAAAAGCAGGCAAAAACTACCTTTTGCTTTTCTTAAACCTATAACTGTTTATAAAGCAAATTATTACTCATAAAAAATAAATTTTCGAAGATTTTTCGGCCTATCTATTGTTTGTATTTAAAGTAATGTTAACTTTGTGCTTTGTGTAATGAAGGTATGGCTGCTATGGGTGGATTATCTGAAATAGTTGATTCTCTTGAAGGTAGGCTTGATGAGCTTTACAAAAAGATGCTGGAGCTCCAAAAGCAGAATAGTGAACTGGAAAGTAAAATATCCCGTTCTGAAGCGGCCATGAAAAAACAGTCTGATGAAATTGCAGCGTTACAGCAGCAAAATGAATCGTTAAGGATTGCCAATTCATTATTAGGCAGTGATGACAATAAACGAGAAACAAAGCTCAAAATAAATTCGTTAATACGGGAAATTGACTTTTGCATAGCACAACTATCCGAATAAAAGGAATATGGATGACAAGCTTAAAGATAAAAATATCCATAGCTGACAGGGTTTATCCGCTAACGGTAGACCCCGCCCAGGAAGAAGGGCTGAGAAGCGCTTCTAAAAAAATTGATGCCATGATAAAGCAATTTGAAGAGAATTATGCCGTTAGGGATAAGCAGGATGTGCTTGCCATGTGTGCGCTACAGTTTGCAGCGCAGGCCGAGCAAAAAAAAATAACTAATTCTGCAGAAACCGAAGATGCCCTTGAAAGGCTGAAAAAAATGGATGAAAAACTGAGTGATATTCTCAAAAAATAAAAAACGTTCTTTGCATACGTCATAAAGATACTGCCTACATTAGTACATATTTGATAAACTCAACGCCAATTTTTTAAACGGGTGAATCGCCGCTACTAAAGCAAGCTGCCTCAGAGCAGATCCTTGAACAGCGGGTTAGCCTAAAACTTGTCCTTTACGAGTTTATACAATACCTTCTGATGTAGGCTTTTTTTATATATTTTTTTAAAAGAAAACCAATTATATATTTATACATAAACATAAAAAACAACTATGGATGCTACATTATTAACTATACTTATTGGCCTTGTGGGGCTGGCAATAGGTTTCGGCGTTGCAAAGATGATTGAAAAGAAAAGCGCAACCAGTGTTACAGCCAATGCAAGAAAAGAAGCCGCCACTATAGTAAAAGAGGCTAAAAACGAAGGAGAGGCTATAAAGAAAGATAAACTGCTACAGGCTAAAGAAAAGTTTTTAGAACTTAAGGCCGAACATGAGCAGGTTATTTTAGGTAAAGACAAAAAGATTTCTGAGGCAGAAAAGAGAACCCGCGATAAAGAATCGCAAATATCTAATGAGCTGGCCAAGGCTAAAAAAGGTAATGAGGAGCTTGATACCAAAATTGCCGATTATAACAACCGCATTGAGTACCTTGATAAAAAACAACAGGAAATAGACCGCCTGCACAAAAGCCAGGTAAACCAGCTGGAGGTAATATCAGGCCTTTCGGCAGAAGAAGCCAAAGAACAGCTTATAGAAAGCCTTAAGGCAGAAGCAAAAAGCAGCGCGATGGCCCATATACAGGAAACCATTGAAGAAGCTAAGCTTACCGCACACCAGGAAGCTAAAAAAGTTATCATTAACACTATACAACGTGTAGGTACCGAAGAGGCTGTTGAAAATTGTGTATCAGTATTCAATATAGAATCTGATGATGTAAAAGGACGTATTATTGGCCGTGAAGGGCGTAACATCCGTGCCCTTGAAGCAGCTACTGGTGTTGAAATTATTGTTGACGATACACCGGAGGCCATTATACTTTCATGCTTTGATCCCGTAAGGAGGGAAATCGCACGCTTATCATTACACAAACTGGTTACTGACGGAAGGATTCACCCCGCGCGTATTGAAGAGGTGGTATCTAAAACCGCTAAACAGATTGAAGAAGAAATTGTTGAAGTAGGTAAACGCGCCGTTATAGACTTGGGCATACATGGACTGCACCCGGAGCTTATAAAAATTATAGGGCGTATGAAATACCGCTCATCTTACGGACAAAACCTGTTACAACACTCGCGCGAGGTAGCTAAACTTTGCGGTATTATGGCAGCAGAATTAGGCCTTAATGTTAAACTTGCCAAAAGGGCCGGTTTATTACACGATATAGGTAAAGTGCCCGATACTGAAAGTGATTTGCCACACGCATTACTTGGTATGCAGTGGGCAGAGAAATATGGCGAAAAAGCCGAGGTTTGCAACGCTATTGGAGCTCACCATGATGAAATTGAAATGAAATCGCTCCTTTCACCAATCGTTCAGGTTTGTGATGCTATAAGCGGTGCAAGGCCGGGTGCAAGAAGGCAGGTACTGGACAGCTATATACAAAGGCTTAAAGACCTTGAAGATATTGCATACGGCTTTCAGGGTGTTAAAAGCGCCTATGCTATACAGGCAGGACGTGAGTTGCGTGTAATTGTTGAAAGCGAAAAAGTAAGCGATGATATGGCCTCTAACCTTTCATTTGAAATTTCACACAAAATTCAAACAGAGATGACCTATCCGGGCCAGGTAAAAATTACAGTAATCCGCGAAACACGGGCTGTAAATATTGCTAAATAATATTAGTAAAATATATAAAATTTAAAAGCCTGAAAGTGTACACTTTCAGGCTTTTTCTTTACAAACTGGTAACTAACGGTTATGGTGTTTCCAGTTCTTCCTGCAGTTTTTCCCACTCTTCCATTAAATCTTCAAGCTCTTTCTTTTTTTGCTCATAGGCTGCAAAAAAAGAAGCATCATGCATCAACTTTTCAGGGTGGGCGGCAAGGTTACGGTCGTCTTTTTGTATGTCATTTTCAAGTTGCTGTATTGTACTTTCTACTCTACTTAACCTGTTTTGCAGTGTCTTATTCTTTTTCTGGTCTTCAAAACTAAGTTGCTGCTTTGGTTTTTCTTCCTTTTTAGATTGGGACTTTACTACATCCCGTTTTTCAACTTCACGCATGTTCTGCAGGTTACGCTGTTCCAGGTAAAAATTAATATCACCCAGGTATTCTTTTATTTTATGATCTTTAAACTCATAAACAATATTCCCCATACCCTGTAAAAAGTCCCTGTCATGGCTAACAATCAATAAGGTACCCTCATACTTTTGCAGCGCGGCCTTCAGTACATTTTTAGATTTAATGTCAAGGTGGTTGGTAGGTTCATCCATTACAAGAACATTTATAGGCTGCAACAACAGCTTACATAAAGCTAAGCGGTTTCTTTCGCCCCCTGAAAGCACTTTTACCTTTTTTTCAACATCATCCCCCCTAAATAAAAAAGCACCCAGCATATCGCGTACTTTACTTCGGTTGGTATCTGTAGCGGCATTCTCCATAGTTTCAAGCAATGTGATTTCCCCGTTAAGGTGTTCTGCCTGGTTTTGGGCAAAATACCCTAACTGTACATTATGCCCTAACTTGATAACACCAGTATAGTCAATCTCATTTACTATAGCCTTTATAAAAGTAGATTTACCCTGGCCGTTCTGGCCCACAAAAGCAATTTTACTGCCGCGTTCCACCAAAAGGTTAAGATCTTCTAATATCAGTTTGTCGCCATATTTTTTTGTAACATGTTCTGCCTCTACCACTACCCTTCCCGGTGTTACCGATACCGGAAAAGAAATAGCCATAACTGAGTTGTCATCTTCATCAACCTCAATACGCTCTACCTTATCCAGCTTTTTGATAAGCGATTGCGCCATAGAGGCTTTGCTTGCCTTGGCACGAAATTTCTCAATAAGCTTTTCGGTATGCTCAATACTCTTTTGCTGGTTACGTTGTGTAGCAAGTTGTTTTTCGCGTATCTCTTCCCTTAAAACCAGGTATTGCGTATAAGGCTTATTAAAATCATACGTTTTACCCAGCGAAATTTCTATAGTACGGTTAGTTACATTATCAAGAAACATTTTATCATGCGATACAATAACCACAACGCCCGGATAATTCTTAAGGAAATTCTCAAGCCATATAATACTTTCAATATCCAGGTGATTGGTAGGCTCATCCAGCAAAAGCACATCATTGCTTTGTAGTAAAAGCTTTGCCAGCTCTATACGCATCCGCCATCCGCCGGAAAATGTATCGGTAAGCTTATCAAAATCATCGCGTGTAAAACCAAGCCCTAAAAGTATCTTCTCTGTATCACCTACATAATTATATCCTCCCAAAATCTCATACCTATGCGTATAGTCACTCAGTTCTTCAATAAGCTTTGAATATTCTTCGCTTTCATAATCAGTACGGGTAGCCAGCAGGTGGTTTATTTCCTCCAGCTTGGCTTCTGTGTGTTTTATATCAGTAAAAGCTTCATAGGCTTCATCAAGCACTGTACGACCCTGCACAAAATCAATATCCTGGCGTAAAAAACCAATACGTACTTCTTTTTCTGTAGCTATAACACCCGAATCAGGTTTTATATCTCCGGAAAGGATTTTCAGCATGGTAGATTTACCCGCACCATTTTTGCCCACAAGGCCTACACGGTCTCCGGCATTGAGCCTGAAGGTTACTTCTTCAAACAAATAGGTCCCGCCAAAAGAAACCGATAAATTATATATGTTCAGCATTATTCTATACTCTTATTTTTACCGTAAATTTGTAATACAATAAATTTTTTGCAAATGTTAAAAAAAGGATCGAAACTATATAGTATTTTAACAGGAACCTGCCCACGTTGCCATCAGGAAAGTATGTATATAGATAAAAACCCATATAACTTAGGTAATGTATACAAAATGCACGAAGAATGCAGCCATTGTGGCCTCCATTATAAAATAGAACCTTCATTTTTTTATGGCGCTATGTATGTTAGTTATGGCTTAGGTGTTGCTTTTAGCGTAGCAGCTTTTATTATCAGCTATGTTTTTTTAGACAGCTCCCTTAAAACAGCATTTTTTGCTATAATTGCCACCCTTGTGCTGCTTATGCCTGTTAACATGAGGCTATCCCGCAATATATGGATTAACTTTTTTATAAAATACCGTAAAAACTGGCGCGAATTTAAGTCCGGGCAACACGGTTCAAATTAATTTCTCTTTTTACCGGCACTCCTGTTTCAATAGATTCGTACAATTCTTTCGCCATAAAAGGTGCCAGCATTACCCCCCTGGTACCTAAACCATTTAACAGATGTACATTTTTAAACTCATGATGTGTACCAATAAGTGGTTTACGGTCTTTTACAGTAGGCCTAATCCCTGCATATTGTTCTACTATTTCATAAGGGCAGGTAATAATATTGGCAAGCTCATCAATTAGCTCATTACGCGCTGATGTAGTAGGTGTGGCTGTCTTATCATCCCATTCATAAGTGGCACCCACCTTATATAGATCACCACCTACAGGCAAAACAAATAAGGCAGACTTAATACAAACATTTAATTTAAGCTGAGGGGCTTTAATTAATAAGAGTTCACCTTTTGTACCGTTAAGGGGCAGATAGCCAAAATAGGGATTTTTTGATAAGCCGAAACCTTCTGCAAAAACTATATGTTTCGCTTTATAGCCTTTATACTCAATATAATCAGGATAGATATCAAGTGCATTATATTCAAAAGTTTCATTTAAAAAATTATCCTGCTTTAAAGCATAGTCCCAATAGGCAGGAATTAATGCAAGAGTATCTATATAACCGGTATGCAAAACTTTACCAAAGCCAAATGGAGAAGGTATACCATCAAACGTATCATGAATAATTTCAGGATGTAAAAATGGCTGAAGCCTGGGTTTATCTAAAGCCTCAAACCACATGTTTTGCTCTTCAACGGACGCAAATTTTCGATATACAGGTAAAGGATAATCTATCTTAATATCCAATTTATTTTCAAGTGATTTATAAAACGGTTTCATATACATAAGATGCTCATAGGCATCCTGTGTAGGAGTCATTCGTTTTAAAACAATACCATTATACATACCTGCAGCTACAAGGCTGGAATTTTGCGATTTGTCCGAAATCATTAAAAATGATTTAACTTGTTTAGAAAGTGTTTCTGCAAAAGCAATACCGGCAAGGTGCCCCCCTACAATTATATAATCAATCATGGTTCAAAAATAAAAAACTCTTACCTGTTACGGTAAGAGTTTTAAAATTTATATTATAAGGGAATTAATAATTCCACATATCTTGCTCAAAATTACGTATCTTTTCCTTAACACGCTCTGCTTCTAAAAGTTGCATCTGTGAGTTTTCCTGTAGATAATCTTTGATCATCCTGTCTCCATAAACATTTTCTTCTTTAACAATAACACCACTAAAGCGCCTCGCATTAAGAAGGTGGTCAAATGTTATAGGGTTCGCAGAATTTTTCTCGTTAAATGCTTTAGCTTCGTGAAGTATATCACGTGCAGCCGGATAAAACACCCAGAAAAGTGGTATTGGCTCAGCTTCAGATCCCTGCCTCATTTTAGTAAGGGCATCTACAGCCATTGGGCAAATACCTAATATTCTGTATTTAAGCTCACCTTGTCTTTTATCAAAGAACCATACACCAACAACTTGGTATTTGGTTACATCAGCGGGTTCAAGCCTTGAAGTGTCATAATGTTCAGCGGTAAGTACACCCTCAGCTCTAAGATCAGCTTCTTCTTTACCAGGATTTTGGTTAAGAATCTGAATACCATAAGAGTTAAGTTCTTCAAAATAAAAAACCGATTTTATATCCTGCTCAGTTTTTTTAGTCTGAAAATAAGAATCTTCATAAACTTCGGTAAGCCTGCCGTCTTCAATAGCCGTAATTAGAACTTTGAATAGCGATCTTCTCTCATCCCCAAGGTCTTCCTCAATTGGAAAATACAGTGGGAAATTAATACGCTGGTCAAGATCAACCACTTCCCATACTTTTTTCGCAAACAGCACATCTCTGTCACCTACATATCCATAAGGCAGTGGCTTATCGTGGTCAAGCGCTTCTTGTTCTGCCGTTTTAACACCTATTTCTTCAGGTGTTTTGGCATTTAAAAGGTTAGACTGGGCAAACGCCGTAGCCGAACCTGCCATAAATAAAGCCGCTGCTATAAAAGTTTTGCTATTCATAATCCAAATTTATTTATAAAGAAAAAACGCTTCTTTAAACTAATTATTGTACTTCCCAGGTAAATGCACCTGATTTTTGAACTCGGTATCCACCAGCACCTGGCAAATCAACTTCAATATTACTAATAATAACAACATCTCCACGTCCAGCACCATTAATCGCTTTTAATGCTGCGGCATTAAACTTGTTACCTTGACAAATAATTGTTGGACTTCCAGGAACAAATACTTCAAAAGATTTAACAATTGGACTAAGGTCAAAGACAAAGTCCGGAAATACTGCATTAATTGTAGAATTAGAAAGGTCATTTTTGTTACCTTTTGCAGAATTACGCTTACCTCTAAGTTCTGGTACTGGTTGTGGTATATCTCTAATTAAAAATTCTTTTTTATCAGCAACTTTACTACCATCTGGTAAAGTAGCAACAACATTAATTGTAGCTTTAGTACCAGAAACACTCGTTACTTTCCAGTTGTATTTTCCAGTACCAGTTCTAGACCAAGAACCAGGAGCTGAAGCATTAACATTATTATCTGATACACCTGCAAAAGAAACCGTCATTGGGTTATCAACACCGCGGTAAACTGAGTTCATTTTATCAGCTGAAATCGTAGCCGAATTTGGTTTAGGAACAACTACATAATTACCTTCAATTGGAATCTTTTTCTGTTCACCACCTTCGGTAAAATAGAAATCACCTCCAATTTTATTTTCACCAAGACTTCCTGCATTAAATTTGAAAACCGCCTGGCCATTCTCAACTTTTTGTTGAGAACCATTAACAACAACTTTATCTGGTACAGTTTTGTCATCATAACGTCCAAGAACAACCCTACCAGTAACGGGTTCGCCAGAAAAGAAAGCTGACTTATCAGCTATCACAATAGCTTTATAATTATCAACAGATGCAGTAGTTAAAGCAGCCTCACCAAGTGCAGAACTGTAAATAGAAGACTCAATGTTTTCAACATCGTTCTGCATTGCAGAAATTTGGGTTACTGATGCAATTGCAGGAAATCCTTTAAAATGGTAATCCAACCACTTTTTAGTTACTCCTTCACCGTCTTTTACATCCGCTGTATTAAACTTACTGTTAACATCACTTATAACACCTTTAAGCTTTTTGTTATCTCCAATAGCAGCAATCATCTGCTTTTTATAGTTCTCAATTGCGTCAACAAAAGCTTGTCCTTCTTGTGAGTAACCGTCCCCTTTAAACCATTTTTCATCAATATAGTCACCCTTATCCATTGCTTCGAAAGGCAATTTACCATTCTCTTTTTCATACTGGGCTACGATATTGTTTTTAGATTCTTCAAGAAATTGGTAGAAAGCTGAAGATATGCTCTTAACTTTATCAGCCACTACTTTTGCAGCGGCATATTCACCCCCACTTTCATCAGCTTTCTCAACTAAAGCATTATATCCTGCTTCATTTGTAGAAACAGCTTTTCTATTAGATTCTTCAAATTGTTCGTTCATTAAGCCGAATGCCGAAAGTACTTCTTTAGACATATTTAGGGCCATCATTGCGATGAAAACCAAGTACATTAGGTTTACCATCTTTTGCCTGGGGGTTAATTTTCCTCCTGCCATTTATATATTTTCTCTATTTTAAGTAATGAAAATTAATTTATTTAATCCTAAAAGGATTAACCCCTGTTGTTACCCATTGCAGACAACATACCACCGTAAACACTGTTAAGTGAAGCAATGTTTTTAGTCATAGCTGTCATTTCCTGCTGTAGCTTAGTAGCATTTTCAGCAATTACAGTATTAGCTTCTGCATTACGCTGGGCACTTTCTAACTGTACTTTATATAAGCTGTTTAAAGATTCCATCTGGGCAGCAGCCATAGACATTTCTTCGCTGTATTTCTTTTGTGAAGCAATAGAATCTACAGTTGGAGAGATACCTTTAGCAGCAGATTCGAAATTTTTGATGCTGTTACCAAGGCTTGCCATAAGCTCACCATCTATTTTAGCTTCTTTTAAAAGGTTATCAAGTTTTTTAGAAAGAAGGCCCTGAGTATCTTCTGCAGTTTCTTTTTTAACCTCTTTTTTCTTTGGGTCGCCGCCTGCTAATTCAGGATAAACTAATGACCAATCCAAATCCTTATGTATTGGTTCAAATGCTGAAAGAGCAAAAATGAAAGCTTCGGTACCCAATCCTGCAATAAGCATTGCACTAGCATATGGCCAATGCATTAATTTAAAAAGTGCTCCAATAATTACAACCGCTGCTCCAAGACCGTAGGCCATATTCATAACTCTTTGTGGTAGTGCCATAATAAAAAATAATTTAGTTTTAGTTAAGTAATAGATTTTTAATTAAATATTTCGCAAAAAATGAATTGGTTTAAAATTAGCGCATTTGGTTAGCTGTGTTTTCAGTACCCATATAATCCTGAACCGTCCTGAAACCTATGTAACTCCTGGCTGAGTCAGCATATTCCCAGTCCCTGGTACTTACCTGAAGGAAATAAGCTACATCTTTCCAAGAACCACCGCGTATTACTTTACGCTCATTAGCCTGGTCTGGCACATTAGGGTTCATTGTAGACACATACTCATAAGATGAAGCATCATAGGAAGAATCAGTCCATTCAGATACGTTACCCGCCATATTATACAGGTTGAAATCATTAGGCTCAAAAGCGTCTGCCTCTACAGTATAAAGTGCTCCGTCAGCAGCATAGTCTCCCCTGTTAGGCTTAAAGTTAGCAAGAAAACATCCTGTATCATTTTTGGTATAAGGTCCACCCCAAGGATAAGTAGCAGACTCATATCCGCCGCGGGCAGCATATTCCCATTCAGCCTCAGTAGGCAAACGGAAAAAGTTAACAAACTGTCTTCCTTTTTCTTTCTGGTAGGCATTTTTATTCAACGTTCTCCAGGCACAAAAAGCTTTTGCCTGATCCCAGCTAACACCCACTACAGGATATTCACCGTAAGCGTCATGCCAAAAATAGTCACTGTGCATAGGGTCGTTATAAGAGTAAGCAAAATCTTTTATCCATACTGTAGTATCCGGATAAATCGGCACCGGTATAGTTTTCAGGTACTTACTCCTTTTATTACGATAGTTTTTAGAATCGTCTTTAGCAGCAGCATCTATATCCATCTGGCTGTATTTATAAACCAGTTTAGAAACATCCATGGTTTTAAGCCCATTATATGATTCTGACTCCGGTAAATACATTGAATCCATAACCTCTACATAATATTCGTCCGGATATTTTTGCGGATCTTTGATTAGCTTTGGTTTATGGTTTAGCTTGCGGCCTGCGTAAAAATCATCATCAGTGCCAAGGCTCCAATAGTTGTCATACATATACTTATCATACGCCGACTGCTCCTCACCTTCGCCTGCCTGATCTTTAAATGCATATTCACCAATGCCGCCACCGCCTGGCTTCAAGCCCTGCTCGTCTGCCAATATAGCTAAACGTGTGCGGATAGTAGAATCTTTAACCCACTCTACAAACTGGCGATACTCACTATTGGTTATTTCTGTTTCATCCATATAAAATGAACGTACGGTTACCGTTTTAGTGGGGGCATCCATAACATTGGCCAAATCATCGTCAGACTTACCCATAATATAAGCGCCTCCGGGAACCAAAGTCATACCGTAAGGCTTCTCAGGCCTCCACTTCTTTCCTCTCACACCTACAAGTTCCCCACGATCACTGGAACCACAGCTGATTAGTAATGATAAAGTTGCTGTTAATGCAATGAACTTCTTCATAAATTCGGGTTATTAAGTAATTCTATTTTTTAAGGGCGTAAACCTATTTATTTATTTTTAAAAAAACAATTTTTTTAATAAAAAATCCTGTTTAAAGAATAAGATTTCGTTAGTTAAGCGTTTTTACTGCTTATTTACAACAAAAATGTTAAATAATATGTTTTCTTTGAGCTTTCCATAATTTTTCCGGGTACTCATTATCACACGCATTCAGGTAATCCTCATAACTACATGGTAATAACGTACTACGCATTATTTTATTATCAGTACCCTGTATTATTGGCAACTCAATCCACCACCTGTCTGTCTTGTCACTTTTAAAAAACACCACATCACCCTCTTCCATCGGAACTATAAATTTAATATAGTTTTCACGGCTTACAAAAGGATATTCGTCAGATCTGTAATGCACTCCTTCTATAAAATACCACAACACCTGTGATATTAATACTGACTCCTGTTTTGTGTCTGCATGGTTAAAGATTCCAAAGGATGTTACCTTGTCACTTATTCCTGCATATCGTGCTAATGTACAAATTTCTTTGCCATCAAAACCGTTTGGGTTAAATTTAACAATATTTCCTGAATCGCCAGACTTTACCGAAGTCATGTCAACAGACACAAAATCAGCATCTCTAAGCACCGGTTCGGCTACTGAAATATTGCGGCATACTTCACCTAACCGATAGGCATCAAAATACAACTTATCCAGTAAATCTATTTCTTCCTGCGAGTTATAATATGTTTGAAAACCTATATTACTGTAATTAAACAAGTTATTAGGCTCGTCTACTATAATGCGTGTAAGATATGAACGCGAGGAAAGCGGCTCATTTTCACTGCCAAGATCAAAACGGCTGTCTATAGAAACATAATTCACCATTTGCTCCAGGCGGTCATAAGCCCGGTATACTCCATATGCCATATCATGAGAGCCTCCTATAATTATAGGTATAATTTTATTTTTTATCAGCTCTGCAACAATTTCTTTTATTGCATAATAAGTATCAGTAAGGGTTTCGCCTGCCGTTATGTTTCCTAAATCAATTATTTTTTTATTCCAGTTGCCCGGATAAAGGCTGTAAAATTCCCTGCGTATATAATTAAGGTGTATGCCCTGCTTTTTTTCTCCCTGCCCCCTGTTATCTAAAACTCCTATAATAGCTATACCGGCACCATCAATATCAGGCACACCGCTCTCATTATGAAAAACAGCCTTAGCTGCCAGTGATTGGACCGAAAGCCCACCGGCATATTCTAAAAAAGATGCATCAAGCGGTTTTAAAAATTCAAAAGCCATAATTTATTTTTTTTTAGCAGGAGCTTTTTTAGCGGTTGTTTTTTTAGGAGCCGCTTTCTTTTTGGCAGGTGCTTTTTGGGCAATCATTTCTTTAACCTGGTCAAGGGTAAGCTTTTGAGCATCTACATCTTTACCAAGTTCTATTTTTGTTTTACCCTTTAAAATTACTGAACGGCCCCAACGTGCTTTTTCTACCTTAATACCTTCTTCTTCCCAGTTATGTATTACCTTATCTTTATCTTTTTGAAGTTTATCTTCAATAAGCGATACAATATCCTGATGCGAAAGGTTATCAAAATCGTATTTTTTACTAACATTGATAAACATCCCGTTCCACTTAATAAAAGGTCCAAAACGCCCAACGCCTTTTTGTACAGGTTCGCCCTGATAGTTATCAATAGGCGCATCTGCCTTTTGCTTTTCTTCAATAAGCTCTTTTGCCCTTTCCAGATTAACATCCATAGGATCTTCGCCCTTTGGCAGGGAAACAAACATTTTTCCAAAGCGCACATAAGGACCAAAGCGCCCGTTGTTTACTTCTACCTCTTCGCCTTTATAAGTACCCAGTGTTTTTGGCAGCATAAACAAGGTTAGCGCTTCTTCCAGAGATATAGTACTTATATTATGCTCCGGCAACAGGCTGGCAAATTGTTTTTCATCGTCTTCTGCATCGCCAATTTGTGCCATTGGCCCAAATTTACCCAAGCGCACACTTACCGGTTTGCCGGATTCAGGATGTGTCCCCAAAATACGCTCGCCCGATTCTCGTTCAGCATTTTTCTCTACATCCTGCACATTGGGGTGAAAGTGGCTGTAAAAATCCTTCATCATTTTAGTCCAGTCCTCATTACCCGATGCTATCTCATCAAAATCCTCCTCAACTTTTGCGGTAAAGTTATAATCCAGTATAGTTTCAAAATGGTTTACCAGAAAATCATTTACAATAATACCTATATCGGTAGGCACCAGTTTACCTTTATCAGAGCCTATATTTTCTGTAAGCTGTGCTTCTTTTATATCTTTTCCTTTTAAAACAAGCTGACTGTAATTTCTTGGTTGCCCCTCAAAAGTACCTTTTTCTACATAATTCCTGTTTATAATGGTAGAAATGGTTGGTGCATAAGTAGATGGGCGACCAATACCAAGCTCTTCCAGTTTTTTTACCAGCGATGCTTCTGTATAACGTGCAGGTGGCCTTGAAAAACGTTCGGTAGCCGTAATACCTTGTAACTGTAATTTTTCTTTTACACGAAGCGCAGGCAGCATACCTTCCTGCTCTTCATCATCGTCATCATGCCCTTCAAGATATACTTTCAAAAAGCCCTCAAACTTTAACACTTCGCCCGAAGCGGCAAACACCTCATTATGGTTGCTTGCTTCTATTTTTACATTGGTACGTTCCAGTTGCGCATCACTCATTTGCGATGCTAATGTACGTTTCCATATAAGGTCATACAGCCTTGCCTGGTCTCTGTCTAAATTTACGGTATGCTGTGTCATATCGGTTGGGCGTATAGCCTCATGCGCTTCCTGCGCACCTTTACTTTTGGTAGCATAGTTACGTGGCCTGCTGTACTCTTTACCATAACTACGGATAATTTCCGCTTCGGCAGCCTGCATGGCTTCCTGAGACAGGTTTACACTATCTGTTCTCATATAGGTAATAAGCCCCGCCTCATATAAGCGTTGCGCTATCATCATGGTAATACCTACCGGCATATACAGTTTACGGGCAGCCTCCTGCTGTAAAGTAGAGGTAGTAAACGGTGCTGTAGGCGATTTTTTAGCCGGTTTGGTCTCCAGGTCGGCTACTGTATAGGCAGAGCCTATATTTTTATTAAGAAAGTCATGAGCCTGATCTTTTGCAGAAAAATTCCTAGGCAGTTTTGCTTTAAACGATTTCCCGGCTTCATTAGTAAATTCTGCCGTTATGGTATATGATGCCTCTGTATTAAAATTTTGTATCTCACGCTCACGCTCAACAATAAGGCGTACAGAAACCGACTGTACCCTGCCGGCCGAAAGCCCGGTTTTTACTTTTTTCCACAATACGGGAGAAAGCTCATAACCAACAAGCCTGTCCAGCACACGGCGCGCCTGTTGTGCATTTACCAGGTTATAGTTTATACCCCTTGGGTTTTCTATAGCTTTAAGTATGGCCGATTTTGTAATCTCATGAAAAACGATACGCTTTGTTTTGCTTTTATCAAGCTTTAATTCTTCCGCCAGGTGCCAGGCAATAGCCTCCCCTTCGCGGTCCTCATCGGAAGCCAGCCATACCGTTTCTGCCGATTTTGAAAGATCCCTGAGCTTTTTAACCAGAGCCCTTTTATCAGGAGACACCTCATAAGTGGGGGTAAAGCTATGCGCTACATCTACCCCTATCTCTTTGCTGGGCAGGTCGGCAATGTGCCCGTAGCTGCTCTCAACCTGGTAGTCTTTCCCTAAAAATTTCTCTATGGTTTTTGCCTTCGCAGGCGACTCAACAATCACTAAATTCTTTGCCATACAACATTTGTTTGGTCGCAAAAGTATAGGATTTTTTTAAATATTAAATTTCCGGCAATTCAAAATATATGTTTTTTTATTAAACCTTAACGTTTAAAAGCCTGCTTTTAAACAATATCCGGGCTGGCTAACGCTGTAATTATTAATTATTTTTATAATTTTATAAATACTCAAAAACAAGAATAAATTTAAATTAGCTAATACAAATGAGAAATCTATATATTAAAACACTTTTCCCTTACAATTGGTGCCACATAAGAAAAATTAAGATATATGATGATAAAGGTACCTTGCTGATAAAAGTAATGCACGGTGAAGAGCCAAAAGTTTTGCTGCCTGAAGATTGCCGCAGTGTTACTATAAAACTGGACTTTTATAAATCAGTCATCCCTGTGCCAGCTAATGGTGAAAATATATTTTTAGGTATTTACATGGACTTTAGGGATAAATTTCCACACAAATATATTGATACACTAAAACGCAAGCTTATTACAGGCCATTTTATGAGTGAGGAGGAGTACAACGCTTTTAACCTTTCATTCTATACCAACGCTATGGAGTTTATACCCATCTCAAAAGTAGATAAGCCTGCTGTACTGTTAGGCATTATTATAGCTTCTGTTTTAGTGATACTATCAGTAATACAACAGCAAAACCCGTATAAAGAAATTGTTTTTCTTATAGGGGCATCCAGCATTATATCGCTTTTAATGATTGCTATAGAAAAACAGAAGATACTGCTTTATGATTACAAAAGCCGTATTATAGCTACAGCGGCAGCATTTGTGCTTGCATTTTTATTTCTTACACCGTTATGGTCTGTAAACATGCTCATGTTTATCTTTATCAGCCTTTTTATACTACGGGCAGTAGCTATCTGGAAAACCATAAAAATTTAATACAACAATATCTGTCAACTTGGCAGTATATTAATTTTATGGCTATCTTTGCCAATTCAAAAAAAGTATATGCAGTAGTGTATTATGGAAAAGATAATGGAAGAAAGTAAACAAGGACAGACCCTTGTACTGGAGCAAAAACAGGAAAATACCAAAAAACTTTTTATAGAGAGTTACGGTTGCCAGATGAATTTTTCTGACAGCGAAATTGTAGCCTCAATTCTTGCTAATGAGGGCTATAATACCACCCAGAACATTGAGGAGGCAGACCTTGTATTGGTTAATACCTGCTCTATTCGTGATAAGGCAGAGCAAACGGTGCGTAAAAGGCTGGACCAATATAACAACATAAAAAAAATAAACCCCGGCATGAAGGTGGGCGTGCTTGGCTGTATGGCAGAACGCCTTAAAAGCAAATTTCTTGAGGAGGAAAAGATTGTGGATATGGTAGTTGGCCCAGATGCCTATAAAGACATACCAAACCTGCTTAAAGAAGTAGACGAGGGCCGCGATGCCGTAAACGTGATACTATCTAAAGAAGAAACCTATGGCGATGTAGCGCCGGTAAGGCTTAACAGCAACGGGGTTACAGCTTTTGTATCTATTACCCGTGGTTGCGATAATATGTGTACATTTTGTGTAGTACCCTTTACCCGTGGGCGCGAACGTAGCCGTGAGCCACAAAGCATTATGGAAGAAATACAGCAGCTTTGGGACAAAGGGTTTAAAGAAGTTACCTTACTGGGACAGAATGTTGACAGCTACCTGTGGTATGGCGGCGGGCTTAAAAAAGATTATGACAAAGCCAGCGAAATGCAAAAAGCAACTGCAGTAGATTTTGCACAGCTGCTGGATATGGTTGCCGGAGCATTCCCTAAAATGCGTTTCCGTTTCAGCACCTCTAACCCGCAGGATATGCATCTGGAGGTAATTGAGGTAATGGCCAAACACCATAATATATGTAAGTACATACACCTGCCTGTGCAAAGTGGCAGCACACGTGTACTTAAAGAAATGAACCGCCAGCACACCCGAGAGGAGTATATGGCGCTGGTAGATAATATTTACCGCATCATCCCCGAAATTTCACTTTCTCAGGATATGATTGCGGGATTCCCGACGGAGACCGAAGAAGACCACCAGGACACCCTTAGCCTTATGGCGCATTGCCAGTATGATTTTGGGTTTATGTTTGCCTATTCAGAGCGTCCCGGCACACTGGCTGCGCGTAAACTGGTTGATGATATTCCGGAAGAAGTAAAAAAACGCAGGCTTACAGAAATTATTAACCTGCAAAGAGATATAAGCCTTGAACGTACCAAGCGTTTTGTAGGGCAAACAGTAGAAGTACTAATAGAAAAAGAATCTAAACGCAGTAATGCCCACTGGAGCGGACGAAACTCGCAAAACACCACCGTGGTTTTTGAAAAAGGCAATTATAAGCCGGGCGACTTTGTAAATGTAAAAATAACTGACTGTACCTCGGCAACCCTTATTGGTGAGGCCGTAGGGTATAGTGAAAAGATGAATTAGTTTACATAGTTTAAGGTTTAAAGTTTCAAGTCTTTCACGAATCATCTTTAAAATCTAAACCGATAGCATAAAAATAAAAGTATCGCTTAAGTAACAGTTTTTAAGAATATACAACTTGAAACCTGAAACTTTAAACTTGAAATAAAAAACATGGAAAGCGTACAAGCCATAAAACAACGATTTGAAATTATAGGGAATGACCCACGCCTGAACCGTGCCATAGAAAAGGCCATACAGGTGGCACCCACCGACATATCAGTACTGGTTACCGGCGAAAGCGGTGTGGGCAAAGAGAGTATCCCAAAAATTATACATGCCCTCTCCCACCGCAAGCATGGTAAATACATTGCCGTAAACTGCGGTGCCATACCTGAGGGAACTATAGACAGTGAACTTTTTGGTCATGAAAAAGGTGCCTTTACAGGCGCAACAGGAGCCCGCGAAGGATACTTTGAAGTAGCCGATGGAGGTACTATTTTCCTGGATGAAGTGGGAGAACTGCCCCTTACCACTCAGGTGCGGCTGCTACGTGTACTGGAAAATGGTGAATTTATTAAAGTAGGCTCCAGCCAGACACAAAAAACAAATGTACGTATAGTGGCCGCCACAAACGTACAAATGTTTGATGCTATAGAAAAAGGCAAATTTCGCGAAGATTTATATTATAGGCTCAGCACTGTAGAAATCACCCTGCCACCGCTGCGTGATAGAAAAGAAGATATTCACCTCTTATTCCGCAAATTTTCTTCAGACTTTGCCCACAAATACAAAATGCCACCTATTAAGCTTGAAGATGATGCGGTACAGGTACTGCAACGCTACCGCTGGGGTGGAAACATCCGCCAGTTGCGCAACGTGGCAGAGCAGGTTTCTGTTTTAGAGACAGACCGTAATATATCGGCTTTTACACTTAACTCCTACCTGCCCGAAGGGGGTAGTAACCTGCCGGCTGTAGTGGGTGCTAAAAAACAGGACAGTGACTTTAGTAACGAACGTGAAATTTTGTACAAGATATTGTTTGACATGCGCGGTGATATTAACGACCTTAAAAAGCTCACTATGGAGCTTATGCAAAACGGCAATAGCAGCAAAGTACAGGAAACCAACAAAGGGTTGATACAGCGTATATATGGCGGACAGGAAGAAAACCGCCGCGAATATGAGCAACTGCCCGGCGGGCCGGTGTATAACAATGCCCCGGCACGGCATGCCGAACCTGTTGTAGAGCATCATCATGAAGAGGAAGAAGATGATGAAAACAATTATCTGTATACCGAAGCCGTTGAAGAAGAGGAAACGCTGCGCCTGGACGAAAAGGAAATTGAGCTTATAAAAAAAGCCCTGGAGCGCAATAAAGGCAAACGCAAAGCTGCTGCAGATGAATTAGGTATAAGTGAACGGACGTTATACCGTAAAATTAAACAATACAATCTATAAACAAATGGGATATTTTAAATATATGAAACGTTTTGCCGTACTCGGGGTATTTTTTATATTCTCCGGTTGTGGTGTTTACAACTTTACAGGTATTGGTACTATAGATGCAGAAACCTTTCAGGTGAATTATTTCCAAAATAATGCTGACCTTATAGAACCCGGTATTGAACGTACTTTTACCAGGAGGCTGCAGGATTTGATACAAGACCAAACCAACCTGAGCCTTACTAACTCAGGAGGTGATCTGGTTTATGAAGGTGAAATTACAGATTACCATATTGCCCCGATGACTGCTACTGCTGACCAGCGTGCAGCACAAAACAGGCTTACCATATCAGTTAACGTACGTTTTACCAACAAAAAAAAGGAGGATGACGATTTTGAAAAGCGTTTTAGCTTTTATTATGACTTTCCAGGCAATAACCTGCCGGTTGGCTCTACATTAAATACAGGGATTGATATAATTTTTGAACGTATAACCCAGGATATATTTAATGCATCGCTTAATAAATGGTAGAATGTTATAGTTTACAGTAAACGGTTGCCAATTTTAAAACCGATTTTTTGTAGACCTAACTATTAACTGTTAACCAATTCATTTGACAACAAAAGACTATACATATTTACTAAATAAGCCTTATTCGCTCACCGAAAAGCAGACCATAGAACTGGAAAACATCCTTAATGAATTTCCTTACCTGCAAAGTGCACGTGCCATATATTTAAAAGGGCTGTATAACCGTGATAGTTTTCGCTATAACAGCGAGTTAAAAAAAACTGCCACCTATACTACAGAACGCCAGGTATTGTTTGATTTTATCACCTCAGAGCATTTTCGGAGTATACAAAAAGATTTTCTAACAGAGGAAGAAAATACCATAACCGGTATAACCGTAAAAGATTCTGAACACATAAAAGAATCGCAGGCGCAAAAGGTACCGGAACAAATAGCCGATAAAAAAGAGCTTTCGGTAAAACGGTCTATAAAAGAGGCTGCAGGCACTTCGGAAGATACAACAGAACATGATATTACCCAAAAAGAAGCCAAACCCGCGGGTACCGGTAAGCCCTTGCAGTTTGATGGCAACGAAAAGCATTCGTTTGCAGAATGGCTGCAACTCTCTAAAATAAAGCCCATAAACCGTAACAACACGCAGGATGAGCAGACTGCACCACTAAAGGCCAAACTGGAACTTATTGATAAATTTATAGATAATAACCCCAAAATTGCCCCGGTAAAAAACAGCCCTTCGCCTACTGCAAATGTATTGCCGCAAAGTGGTGACGCCCCGGCATTAATGACAGAAACACTTGCCCGGGTATACCTCGAACAAAAAAAATATACCAAAGCCATACAGGCTTATGAAATATTAATTTTGAAATATCCGGAAAAAAGTGCTTTCTTTGCACACCGTATTTCAGAAATAAAAGATTTACAACAAAATAATAATTAGACAGCAATGATAAATTTCACTATTTTTTTGGTACTTATAGCCATAGTTTGCTTTTTGCTTGTGGTAGTTATAATGGTACAAAATCCTAAAGGCGGAGGGTTATCGTCTACTTTTGGCGCATCTCAAACATTAGGTGGTGTGCAAAAAACAACCGATTTTCTTGACAAAAGTACCTGGACACTGGCTACCATACTTGTGGTTTTAATCCTGTTATCAAGTTTAAGCTTTTCTTCAGGTTTTGCTAATGACAGCCTGACGGATGATTCTGATGTACCTGCTGCTACAACAGAAACACCAGCGCCAATAAACCCTGCAGATAATACTGCTGCACCTGCAACTAATGAGGTTGCACCTGCCACACCCACCGCAGAATAATTTTGAGAATATCATAATAGTAAGCATATAAAATGCCAGCCTGTCAGTAGTGCTGGCATTTTTTTTACCTCAAAATGTCAGTTTATTCAATTGGCATAGTTTCTGACAAAAACAAAGCAATCAAATTTTAAAATTAAAACGAATTAATATGGCTTTAAACATTAAACCACTTTCAGACCGTGTTCTTGTTGAACCGGTAGCTGCAGAAACACAAACTGCTTCAGGGCTTTTTATACCCGACACTGCTAAAGAAAAACCTCAAAAAGGTGTGGTGGTTGCCGTGGGTAACGGCACTAAGGACCATGAAATGACTGTAAAGGTTGGCGATACAGTATTGTATGGTAAATATGCAGGCACTGAACTTAAATTTGATGGTAAGGATTATCTTATCATGAAAGAAGATGAAATATTTGCAGTTATCTAAAAAAAGTTTAATAGTAAAGTAAAAAAACAAACAAAATGGCAAAAGAAATAAAATTTGATATTGAAGCACGCGACGGTTTAAAACGTGGTGTTGACGCTTTGGCTAATGCCGTAAAAGTAACCCTGGGCCCTAAGGGCCGTAATGTTACTATCAGCAAATCATTTGGCGGCCCAACCGTAACTAAAGACGGTGTAACTGTTGCTAAAGAGATAGAGCTTGAAGATACCCTTGAAAATATGGGTGCACAGATGGTTAAAGAAGTAGCCAGCAAAACCAACGACCTTGCGGGTGATGGTACTACAACTGCTACTGTACTTGCACAGGCTATTGTAAAAGAAGGCCTTAAAAACGTTGCAGCGGGCGCTAACCCTATGGATCTTAAGCGTGGTATAGACAAAGCTGTTGAAGCTATTGTAGCTAACCTTAGCGAACAAACCAAAGAGGTTGGTACATCAACCGAAAAAATAAAACAGGTTGCTTCTATATCAGCTAATAATGATGAAACAATAGGCGAGCTTATTGCTGAAGCTTTTGGTAAAGTAGGTAAAGAAGGTGTTATTACAGTTGAAGAAGCTAAAGGTACTGATACGTATGTAGACGTTGTTGAAGGTATGCAGTTTGACCGTGGTTATCTTTCGGCTTACTTTGTAACTAATTCAGAAAAAATGGAGGCTGAACTAGAGAGGCCATACATTTTATTATATGATAAAAAAGTATCTTCTATGAAAGATTTGCTTCCGGTTCTTGAGCCTGTAGCACAATCTGGAAAACCGTTATTGATTATAGCAGAAGATGTAGACGGTGAGGCTCTTGCTACACTGGTAGTAAACAAACTTCGCGGTGCACTTAAAATTGCTGCTGTTAAAGCCCCTGGCTTTGGAGACAGGAGAAAAGCACTTCTTGAAGATATTGCCATACTTACCGGCGGTACCGTAATAGCTGAAGAGCAGGGATATACCCTTGAAAATGCTACAATTGACATGCTTGGAACCTGCGAGAAAGTGACTATCAATAAAGATAACACTACTATTGTAAATGGTGCAGGTAGCGAAGACATGATTAAAAACCGTGTTAACCAGATTAAGTCTCAGATAGAAGCTACTACATCTGATTACGACAAAGAAAAACTTCAGGAGCGCCTTGCCAAACTTGCAGGCGGTGTAGCTGTACTTTATGTAGGTGCTGCCAGCGAGGTAGAAATGAAAGAGAAAAAAGACCGTGTAGATGATGCATTACATGCAACGCGTGCAGCTGTAGAAGAAGGTATTGTTGCTGGTGGTGGTGTAGCTTTGCTTAGGGCAAAATCAACATTAGCCAATATTAAAGCAGAAAATGCCGATGAGGCAACCGGTATACAAATTGTAGCCCGTGCTGTTGAAGCTCCATTACGTACTATTGTAGAAAATGCCGGACTTGAAGGCAGTGTTATAGTAGCTAAAGTAGGCGAAGGTGAAGGTGCTTTTGGTTATAATGCCAAAACAGATGAGTATGTAGATATGCTTGCAGCAGGTGTTATAGACCCTAAAAAAGTAACCCGCGTAGCGTTAGAAAATGCTGCTTCGGTTGCAGGTATGATACTTACTACAGAATGTGCTTTAATTGATATTAAAGAAGATTCCCCTGCCGGTGGCGGTATGCCAATGGGAGGCGGTATGCCTGGAATGATGTAATAAAAGATCATTAGATATACGAAGGAGCGCAATTGCGCTCCTTTTTTTGTTAAAATTGGTTTTGTATATAGAGAAAAAGAAGAAAAAAAATATATTTACAATACTAACCAATAATTGCAAAATGAAATCACTACAATTTAGGAGTTTTTTACTCCTGTGTTTTACTATGTTTTTTTGTGTAATCTCCACAGCACAAAACGACAAATTAAAAATTGAAAAAGCCCTTACAGATTACTTTTTTCTTGAGCGGGAAAACATACACGTGCAATTTGATAAAACCACTTTTATGACCAGCGAAGAGGTTTGGTTTAAAGGTTATGTGTTTCATCGCAAAAAAAATGTTCCCTTCTTTAGTACCATAAATATATTTGCCTCACTTATGGATGAAAAAGGCACTGTTATAGAAACAAAATTATTATATGGTAATATAGGGAGTTTTTCAGGCAGCTTTAAATTAAAAGATACATACAAATCCGGTCATTATTACTTACAGTTTTATACCAACTGGATGAATAATTTTACCGAAGATGAATCGGCAGTGTATCATATTACTATTATCAATAGCGAAACAGGTGCCGGGAACATATTGGCCAAAGCGCCTGCCGACAGTATTAAAATTTCATTACATCCCGAAAGCGGTATACTGCTGGAGGACAATAATAATGTTTTGGGATTAAAAATTGCCGATTGCAACAATGAACCCCTACCTGTTACTTTTGCTGATATTGTGGATCCTTCAGGAAATAAAATAAAAACAATACCGGTAAATAGTTTAGGCTATGGGCGCATAGAAATACCTATGGGTACACCACCAGGGTGTAAAGTAACGGTAACTATAGATGGTAAAGAATATAATGAACCCTTGCCTGAAGCTAAAAAAACAGGGTTTATTATTTCAACCAACAGTTATGCGCTTACTGATAAAACACTGGTAACTTTAAAAACCACCCCACTTACCCTTAAAGGTAATGGAAATCAGCCTTTATACTTAATGGTACACCAAGATGATAAAGCAGTAATTTATGATGTTGATTTTGCTAATAATACAGAACTTAAACTGCTTTTACCCAATACTGACCTGGTAGAGGGTTTAAATACCATACGGCTGTTAGACAGTTCTATGAAGCAACTTGCAGAAAGGTTAGTGTATGCCTATCCTGCTGCAGATATGCCCCATACCGAGGTTAAAGCGGAGAAGCAGTACAGCGCCCTAACCCTTAACGGTAAAGCAGGCGCACCTTTTATGAACCTGAGTATATCTGCCTTGCCGGAAGATACCCGTGCTTATAATGAAGATAATGATATTTACAGCTCGTTTAAAATATTACCTTATATAGAAGGCCACCCCAAAATAAGCGGTAAATATTATTTTACAACAATATCAAAAGGTAAAATGTTTGAGCTTGATCTGTTTTTACTATGCCAAAAAGATAAATATCAATGGCATGATATACTTAACAATCCTCCTAAAAGCAATTACACTTTTGATATGGGGCTAACACTTCAGGGCTCTTTACCCAAACAGTATTCAAAAATTAAAAGTACAAAAATAAGGCTCTATTCATTATCGTCAGTACTTGATGAATCAACCGATGTAGATGATAAAGGAGAATTTACATTTGATAACCTTATAATACCTGACTCTTCTGCGGTTATGTTCACCCTTATTATCCCCGGTAAAAAAACAGAGGAGATAAGCCTTAAACCCAAAATGCCTAATGTGTACAGGCCTTATATAAAAAAATACCAGCCACCTGTACGGTGCTATACCCCGATAGCCGAAGACCAGGCACAAATGCCAATGGTATATAAAGACCAGATACAACTGGAAGAAGTTGTGGTAGAAGGTACGCCGCTTAAATATGCCAAAGCAGCAGCTAACCGTAATTTAACCGGATATAAAATTACCGATCGTGAAATAAACAGTTTTAACAGCATACTGAATTTTATAAAATTCCGCAGCAGCTTTCAGGTTAACGATAATTCTGTAAATGTAACCATATACTCCAGCAGGAATGTATATAGTATAAATGCAGGCCGCCCAACACCTATCATATATTTAGATGATATGCAACTTCTGGATTATGATATATTAAGGACAATAGCGTTAACAGAGGTTGAAGAAATTTATATGAATGCACACGCTATAGTGCCTTCTGTGCGCAACCATATGGGTATAATACGCATTTACCGTAACCATGATTATAAATCAAACTCAAAAGGCAGTGGTTTAACAGAAGTTATTATTGAGAAAGGTTTTTCGCAAACAATACCCTTTGCAAATGTAAACTACTCGTCTACCAGCGATGAAGGATATAGTAATTTTGGGGTTATTGACTGGGAACCCGAAATAATGGCACAGGAAGACAGCTCTTTTGAAACCGCCATACCCATAACAGGCCAAAATGAGATAAAGCTCATCATAGAAGGCTTTACTGCCGATGGCAAACTGTTATCAGAAATAAAAACTATTAAGTTGTAAATGTAGTATCATTAGAGCCATACCACACCCCTTACCGAAGTTATGCTTATATTATGCTGTACGCAGCCAGGTCCTGCTTATAAACGTAACGTAATTAGATTCCTCCTAACTACGGCTATATGGCGAATATTTTACCTAATTTTATGATAGTTATTTAAGGTGTTTAAACCTTAAATATAGCACAAACCCTAAAATAAAAAAAAGGAATACCGGCTATGCAAACAGGCAAATGCATTACGCCGGTATTCCGGGCAATTAACAACTTATAATTTACGGCAGGAGTTAAGCTAACTGTTAAACAGTTACACTGTAAAGAAATTTTAAAAGAGAATAATTCTTACTAATAACTTACAGCGGCCCGATAGTAAAACCTGCCTTTTGTAGTGTAATTAATTAATAAGATGGAATTTCCAAATACAAAACAATTTGTATAATGGAATGGAAGAAATTATTGTAGGTAATGAAACACTTGTAAAAAAGTGTTTATGTGAGGCTAAAGCATTAAACTGAGGTAGTGAATACCCTTCAAATATAAATTTAATGTCATCGGCATCAGTATCGGTTAATTGATCTGAAAAGTCAATGGTATCATCGTCGTTAATAGCAAACGAAACTATTTTCTTTTCTACTTTAGTAAACGCCGCTTTATACTTATATGATTGCGAAACCGGTGAAAACGTATTGGCTAAGCTGGAAGCAAAGAAAAACAACATAAGCCAGAAAGCGACTATGTTTTTTGGGTTATCCCCTATTTTCTTTAAACTATCCATTGTGGTTTTTTAAGTATAGTAATGCAAATTTATGACACAAAAATTATAAATCACTATTAATTATAATAAAAATGCCCTGAAAAATTTCAGGGCATTATAATAATATTTAGCTTCTTTTATACTGGCAGCACATGGGCAACTTGTTATAATCTTCTTTAACAGCCTTTGCTTTATCCGTATCATGGCCTGACTTTGCAACTGCATTACGAACATCTTCTGCACTGCACTTATTTTCATCAACAGTAAGGTGCAGTAGTTGCTCATCTTCATTCCATGTTGCCATTTTAACTCCTTTTACATTAAAAGCAGCTTTTTCTATGCGCTTTTTACATTGCTCGCAGTTACCTTTAACTTCAATATCGTATTTGGCATTTTTATCTTTTTTTTGCTGTGCCTGCACGTTTAGGCCTGCCAGCATGATCAAAACTAAAAAAACAATTTTCTTCATTATTATAATGTTTAAAGTTTAAATATATAAATTTTTATTTTATCCTGAACCTTAACCCGGTATAATACATTTGGCCAAAAACCGGCGCATATACCATGCTGGTGTCAAAATATGGGCCAAAAGGGTCGTCTGAACCTAAAATAGCTTTATTTTGCCTGTAATTACCAATATTTTCGCCACCTACATAAATTTCAAACACATCGCTAAATACCATAGTAACCTGGGCATTCATTGTAGAAAAAGCCGGTGAAAATTCGCCAAGCCTATACTGCTCCGGGTTACTGTCCGTAAACGGTAATCGCTGCTTATCTAGCCAGTTATAGGTAAAATCAAACTTCCACTGCTGTCCTTTATCCTTCAACTGCGTTTCGTAGGCTATATTGGTAAAAAATCTGTTTTTAGCCTGTAAAGGCTTTTGATAAGAGCCGGAATTATAATCTGTTTCAACATCATAGTATTTATAGGCCGTGCGTAAATCAAGCCTTGGCAATACTTCATAATTAAAATCTACCTGAAGGCTGCTGGCGTAGCTATTCCCCCTAAGATTGTAAAAAGATACTGCCTGTGGTGAACCATATACATCTACTACTATCTGGTTCTGGAAATCGGTACGGTAAAAATCTACAGCTATATCGGCATTACGGTTAAAAATATGGAATTTCTGTAAAAAACTGGCGCCGTAGTTCCATGCAGTTTCCGGGTCAAGGCCATACAGCATGCCCCCTGCCCCAGTAATATTAAATGCGCGGGATGAACCAAAATACTGTTGGTTTTCAGCAAAGATATTAGCCGCCCTTTTACCCCGACCTGCCGAAAGGCGCAGGGTACCACTTTCCCATGGGGTATAGCGTATATGTACACGTGGGGTAGCAAAAACACCAAGGCGGTTACTTACATCAAAACGCCCCCCCAGCACCATACTAAAATTATCATTATTATCATACGTGTACTGGAAAAATGCCCCTACAGAATTATCAATTCGGTCATAATTACGGCCATTACTGCCGGTATTAATGTATGCAAACTCATTATAATTATCATAAGTAGCATTAAGCCCGGTTGAAAATTTATTGAGCGTGTTATTAAAAATAGAGCTAAAAATAAGGTTGGCAAAACCGCTTTTTTGGGCAATATCATATTGGTTAAACCCAAAATACGATTCCTGATTATGATAATTAAATGCCGTTTGCAGGCCAATACTCTGGTAAGGCATATCGGGCCATACATACCCTATTTTTGCCGATGCATCAACCTTATCGGTATTAATTTCACTTCCCCAGTGGTTAGTGGTAAATTTATCGGTATCCGGGTTAAAAGCAGTTTCTCCCGCTTGCTTTTCATCACGCATATACCGGAAGTTTATAAAACTTACCCAGCCTTTTTCGGCATCTGTATACTGCCAGCGGTTCATAATGTTTACCTGCTTACTTAACGGCATATCCAAAAAGCCGTCATTATTCATATCATTTTTATTAAAAAGCCCATTGCCGTGTACCAATAAAAGGGTATTCCATTTATCAGACACTTTTTTGGCAAAGTGCGTATTCAGCTCAAAGCGGCTTCCGGTATTACCATATACGTTTAAAAAAAACCGCTCACTCATCATGGGTTTCAGCAGTTCATAATTAATCTGACCGCTAATGCTTTCATAACCATTTACTACCGGACCTGCGCCCTTGGTTACCTGTATATTCTGCACCCATGTTCCCGGTACAAAACTCAGGCCATAAACCTGGCTTGCCCCCCGCACTGATGGCAGGTTTTCTTCTGATATCAGTATATAAGGGCTGGTAAGCCCAAGCATTTTTATCTGTTTGGTGCCTGTTAGTGCATCACTAAAATTCACATCTATAGATGGGTTGGTTTCAAAACTTTCAGCAATATTGCAACAGGCCGCTTTTAGTAGTTCGCTGTGCCCCATATTTTGCATATTTGCGGCACTTACACTATTGCGTTTCAGGCTTTCAAGCTTTTTATTTACAATAACCTCGCCCAATTGGCTATTCTCAGGCGTAAGCTGGTGGTTTACATACCGCGGTGTATGTACATGCAATGTATCTGTTTTATAGCCTACATAACTTATTACCAACATCATATCGGCGGGAGACTTTTCAATTTCAAAAGTGCCATCGTCAGTAGTGGCGGTAGCTTTAGTAGTATTAAGCCAGCTTACAGTGGCGCCGGGCAGCGGAGTATCTTTTTCATCAAGGACTTTACCCTTAATGGTTTGCTGGGCCTGTAATAGTGCAGGCAGCAACAGTAAAATCATGAATATTTTACGCATAAAAAAAATTTAATATTAATGAACTCAGTTATTCCCACAGCATTGGGAAATGGTATCAGAAATATTAAAATCAGGCGTATAGGGTGTATTGGCAATAGAGTTTATAAAGTGGCGGTGCGGTGCTTTCCGCATAAAAGGCAGGGGCGTCTTTACCGTTACCGGATACTTCCTCATACACAAATAAATTCAGCGGTTTGTAAGCATTGGCAATATAAAAAGACCCTAAATCCAGTTGGAGTGATTTTACAATTGCCTTATCACTGTCATCCTGAATTTTTACGGTATGGTTTTTACAGCATTTTTTTTCGGCTGCTGCTTTAGCACAGCAACCCATAACTTTCTTTTCCGTTTTTTGCATAATGCAGTTCTCGGTCTTATAAGAAAGTGTTACCTCTGAAACCTGCCCGTGGCAGTAATGCACATTAAGCGCCAGCCCTATATTGCTAAACAATATAAAAGCTGATAAAATAAAGCTAATATGGCATTTAAGTTTCATCAGTGCAAATTTACGTATTTTTTTTAAAAGGACTTTTTTAAGGTTTAATATACCTCTGGTAATAGAATGCCGGAACAAACAATAGTAACAAAAGTGGTTGTATTAAAAACCTACGCACATAAAACACTAAAAGTAAATCGGGATAAGGGGTGCTTGTAATTATAAAGAAGGCCACACATAAAAGTACAAACAAAACGATGTACAGTATTGCCGACAATTTAAACACCTGATAATTTTTAAATATTATCCATATAATAATGAGAGAAAAAACAGTATTAAGAAGATAACGGAATGCAAGGCCGTAAAATAGCCTCATTTTATCAAATGGCGGCAATACTTTACCTCTGCCCAATTTAAAGAAAGCAATTAAGGGATCATAAAAAAGCTGTTCCTGAAAAATGCGTATACACACCAGCCCGGCCAGCATGATTACTATAACTATTATGTCTATTACACTAAGCCTTAGTTTTTTTAACATTACCCGAAAATTTTATTACCCATATTACCCACAGTACAAAAACAACCCCATATATAAATAAAGGAAAAACAACATCATGTAGTATTTCTCCATACTCCGGATAGTAAAACAAACCAAAATTTAATAGTGCGATACGTGTTACATTTAAAATATGGATAACAACAGCACCGAATACAATATACAATGCTGTTTTTTTTAAAGTTGATGAAAAAGCTACCACAAAAGCGGCAAATAATATCATTACATTAACTGCATTACAGCCCTCTACTACCCGGGCAACAGAACGGCCATTAACAAAAAAGCGGTATGAAGGCTCTGTATAAAGGCGTTGTATAGAGGCATTTTCACCAAAAAAAATCATAATATCGCGAGACTGCTCTGCCACCAGGCGGGTCATGCCATCTGGTTCAAAAAGCGCTGCATCAAACTGCATAAGGTAAAGCCTGTATAATAGAGAAAGTAATAGATAACTACCGGCAAATTTGAGGAGAAATAAAAAGAAAGGCTTATTAGCCCGAAACATATCCATCAGTTGTTTTTTAACAAAAATATATAAATCCTATCAGGTATTATAAATACTTTTGTGTTAAAATATTTATTAGAATGACCTACGAAGAATTAGAAATAAAAGTTACCGATATACTGCAGCACGAAAACACCATACGTGATGAAAAATTAATGCAGGTTTGCCATCTTCTTAAAGACAATATGGCACAATATGACTGGGTAGGTTTTTACTTTAAAAACGAAGATAAAGAAGAACTTGTACTTGGGCCGTATGCCGGCGACCCAACTGATCATACGGTCATACCTTTTGGCCGTGGTATTTGCGGTCAGGTAGCAGTATCCGGCAAAAATTTTGTTGTGCCCGATGTTGCGGAACAGGATAATTATATAGCCTGCAGTATTAATGTACGGTCAGAAATTGTAGTACCTATTTTTGTTAATGGCGAAAATATAGGACAGATTGATATAGATAGTAATATGAAGGATGCCTTTAGCGACCTTGATGAGCGCTTTCTGGAATTTGTGAATAAAGAAGTAGCAAAGCTCTTTTAAAAATAAGTTTCAAAGAGGCAAAGTTTCAAAGTTAAAATAAAAGTAGAACTATAATTCCTTTTTAATCTTGTAACCTCCTAAAGATTAAAAACTTTACTTCTTTGAAACTTTGCCACTTGCAGAAACAGAAAATTTGTTTACCTTTGCCGCCAAATCGGGATACACCCGTTGCATAAAAATTATTTAAACAATATTGGCATGTACTTGACAAAAGAAGTAAAAGCGGAAATTTTCGCAAAACATGGCGGAAACGAAGTAAACACAGGTTCGGCTGAAGGGCAGATAGCGCTTTTCACCTACAGGATTAACCACCTGACTGAGCACCTTAAAAAAAATCGTCATGATTTTAATACAGAGCGCTCACTTGTTAAACTGGTAGGTAAAAGAAGGAGCCTTCTTGACTACCTTAAGAAAAAAGAGATTAACAGGTATCGTGAGATTATTAAAGAATTAAACATCAGGAAATAATCAGATTAAGAGGCGCCCGCGCGCCTCTTTTTGTTTCTTATATTTTGTAGAAAAAGTTTTGGTTTTTCATTGGGTACTACAACAACAACACAACAAACCCATTGTTTAATCAAAGAATAAAAACGTATGATTCCAAACGTAATTAAGGAAACTATTGATTTGGGTGACGGCCGTACCATTACCGTAGAAACCGGTAAACTGGCAAAGCAGGCAGACGGATCTGTAGTTGTGCGCATGGGCGACGCCATGTTGCTTGCTACCGTGGTTTCAGCAAGGACAGCTGCCCCCGGTATAGATTTTTTACCCCTTACGGTAGATTACCGTGAAAAATTTGCTGCCGCTGGCCGCTTTCCCGGAGGCTTTTTTAAGCGCGAGGCAAGGCCAAGCGATAGCGAAGTGTTAACTATGCGCCTTGTAGACAGGGTGCTTCGTCCATTGTTCCCGGATGATTATCATGCTGAAACGCAGGTAATGATTCAGTTAATGAGCCACGATGAAGAGGTTATGCCCGATGCACTTGCCGGTTTTGCTGCCAGTGCTGCCATTGCAGTATCAGACCTACCCTTCCCTACCCTTATTTCAGAAGTACGCGTAGGCCGTATAAATGGCGAGTTTATTATAAACCCAAGCAAAAGCCAGCTTGCAGAAAGTGATATTGATATGATGATAGGCGCAAGCCTTGACTCTGTGGCTATGGTTGAGGGTGAAATGAAAGAAATATCTGAAGCTGAAATGGTTGAGGCTATAAAATTTGCCCACGAAGCCATTAAAGACCAGATTGCCGTTCAGGAAAAACTTAAGGCTGCCGTTGGCAAAACAGTAAGGGAATATGAAGGTGAGCCTAACGATGACGAATTAAAGGCTAAAATTTTTGAACTGAGCTATGACAAGTATTTTGACATAGCAAAAGAAAGCTCTGCAAAGCATGAACGTTCAGAAAAATTTGCAGAAGTAAAAGAGGAAGTTCAGGCGGCCTTTGAAGAAGATGAACTTTTAGAAAAAGGCGAGCTAATAAGCAAATACCTTAAAAAAGCACAAAAAGAGGCGGTACGTAATGTAATATTAGACCTTGGTTTACGCCTTGACGGACGTAAAACTAATGAAATACGCCCAATTTGGTGTGAGGTAGATTATTTACCCTCTACGCATGGGTCAGGTTTATTTACAAGGGGTGAAACCCAGGCGCTTGCCACTGTTACCTTAGGTACATCTCGCGAGGCTAACGTTATAGACCTGCCAACAGAGCAGGGCGAAGAACGCTTTTACCTTCACTATAACTTTCCTCCGTTCTCAACCGGTGAGGCAAGACCTTTAAGAGGAACATCAAGGCGCGAAGTAGGCCACGGTAACCTGGCACAACGTGCACTTAAAAATATGATTCCGGCCGAAACGCCATACACCGTACGTATAGTATCAGAAGTTCTTGAATCTAACGGTTCATCTTCTATGGCTACCGTATGTGCCGGTACACTTGCGCTTATGGATGCCGGTATACAAATGACAAAGCCTGTATCGGGTATTGCCATGGGGCTTATATCTGATGATGCCACAGGCCGTTGGGCAGTACTAAGTGATATACTTGGTGATGAAGACCACCTGGGTGATATGGACTTTAAAGTGACAGGTACTGCAGACGGTATTACCGCCTGCCAGATGGATATAAAAATTGAAGGACTTAACTATGAGATAATGGAAAAAGCCTTATCTCAGGCTAAAGATGGCCGCCTTCACATACTAGGTAAACTTACCGAAGTAATAGCCGAACCAAGGGCTGAAGTGAAACGCCATACACCTAAAATTATTAAAACTACCATACCTGAAGCCTTTATTGGTGCGCTTATCGGCCCTGGCGGAAAGGTTATACAGGAACTTCAAAAAACTACAGGAACAACCATTGTTATCAATGAAATTGACGGCGTAGGCGAAGTAGAAATTTTAGGTACTAGCCCAGAAGGTATTCAGGCTGTACTTGATAAAATTGACTCAATTACCTTTAAACCACAGGTAGGCGAAAGTTATGAGGTTAAGGTAATAAAGCTACTTGATTTTGGTGCTGTGGTAGAATATACTCAGGCTCCGGGTAACGAAGTGTTATTACACGTAAGTGAACTTGACTGGGCACGTACCGAAAATGTAACTGATGTGGTAAATATGGGTGATGTATTTAATGTAAAATATATTGGTATAGACCCTAAAACACGTAAGGAAAAAGTATCGCGCAAAGCGCTGATGCCAAAACCTGAAGGTTACAAAGAACGCCCTCCACGCGAAGACCGTGGCCCTAGGGACTTTAATCGTGACAACCGTGGTGGTGGAAGAGATAACCGCGGCGGAAGGGATGACCGTAACTCACGTGACCGTGGCCCAAGGGAAGACCGCAGAAATGACACCCCGAGGGATGGTCAGGATAACGGCCAATCTAAAGATTCTTAAACAGCATTTTTAAGCTTAGTTATATTAGTAAACCTGCCATATTCTGGCAGGTTTTTGTTTTTAGAATGGTAGATATTATCCTAAATGTATGGGCTACCTGGTGCGGGCCATGCAAGGAAGAATTTAAACAAAAGGAGGAGCTATATAGTTTGCTTGCCAAACAGGGTGTTACACCCATTTACATATCTATTGATAAAAATATGCGGGATGAAAGCTGGAAGAAAATGATTAATTATTATGGCTTAAAATCATACCATGCCCGGACAAATGAAATTTCAGAAAATGATTTAAGAAAGTTATTTAACAATAATGGGAACATTCTTATTCCGTGGCATATACTTGTTAATGAAAATGGCACTATCGTAAACAAGTATGCCCTAAGTATAGATAAACCTAACGATTTAAAACAAAAGTTGGAAAAACTTTAATTACTGAGTTATACCCCTATTTCATAGTAAGAGCAGGAAATATCAATCAATGCTTAATTTTTTTATTTTTTTACGCAACCTTTCTATTCATGACAGGACTATAGAGTATAAACATTAAAAAAATTGCTATGAAAAAGAAAGTTTTTATGTTAGGCATTACTGCTTTACTTTTTACAGCATGCACTGATAACGACAATCAACCAATTGATGATGAAAATGCTATGATGCTTGATAAGGTTGTACAATATTCACCTTCAAAAGCTGAATATGATTCAGGTATTTCAAACGGGTTTTCTCTAAAACTTGTCAAATATTATCAGGATAACAGAATTGTAGCAGATACACTTTTTAAAATGAGCGGAAGCATGTATAGAAGGTGTGAATATATGTACACATCTAACACATATATAAAGAAAGAATATGATGACAACAATAATCTGATGACGCAACAAGTAGCTACTTTAGATGGACAGGGGCGAATAATATCAATTGTTAACAACTCCTTTTCTATATGGACCGGATCAGGATATACCTTGTCCTCAGAAAATGAGATAGAGTTTACTTATAACAGCAACACTATAACGAGATCCTTAATACCACAGGGCAATGAAACACCAATGGCTCCATTAATTTATGATTTGAATAGTTTCGGCATCATTTCCGAATACACAAATTCCGGGTCTATGCCGACAATAGATGGCGACAAACTTGTTAGCGGTAATTTTAACGGTATCACCACTACTTTTAGTTACTACCCTAACCCCATGCCCGAAAATTTAGCAAAAAACACAGTTGAGCTAAATAACAGGATACTTATGGAAGGATTATATATACTTTCAACCGAAGGAAATTACTACCTTCAGAACGCTGGTCTGGTAAATTATGATAAACAGTTCAATACCTATAGCTATATCATTTATGACAAAGCTGAGACCATTGATGCAGCATCATACGGTGCTAATTTCTATGATGAAGCTGCTTACGAAGCTTTTTACTACTATAATTAGTATGAGTATTAAATTATAAATCTATTTCGGGCAATATAATTGACACCAGATAAAATTATAAAAGGGTGCATTAAGAATAATGCAAAGGCTCAGGAAGAATTGTACCGGCAATATAAAGACGTACTTTTTGTCCTGTGCCTTAAGTATTGCAGAAATGAAGCTGAGGCTCAGGATAATCTTCATAATGCTTTCATAGAAATTTTTACCCGTATTAAAACATATAGCGGAAAAGGCTCTTTTGAAGGATGGATGAAAAGAATTGTAATTAATAAAGCTATAGACAGCTTTAGAAAAAACATACTGCTTGTACCTGTAAAAGATAACTTACCGGAAGATACAGATGTAACCGAAACCGAAATGAATGTATCGGCAGATTATATACTGTCGCTCATACAACAACTGCCAGACCAATATCGTATTGTATTCAGCCTTTATGAGCTGGACTCTTATTCCCATAAAGAAATAGCACAAATGCTGTCTATTTCAGAAGGAACTTCTAAATCCAACCTACATAGGGCCAAAACCATACTAAAAGAAAAAATTACTAAGGGCCAGGGCTATAATAATTATAATGTAAGCAATGGAAAATAAAAAAGATATAGGCGCGGCATTTAAGCAAAAGCTGGACGGTTTAAAAAAATCGCCGCCTGATGCTGTATGGAATGCCATTAATGCTGAATTAAAAGAGAAAAGGAATAAAAATTTTGTGCTGTGGCGTAAAATATCACTGGTTGCCCTCGCTATTATCCTGCTTATTATAATAGGCGTGCCCTATGTTTCGGAAGAAAATAACCCTATTGCCAAACCTAATCAAAACAATACTATAAATAACACCAATTACCCATCTGTAAACATCAAAGAGAATACTGACAAAAAACCTGAAAATAAGCCTGCAATTACTAATGATAACACAAGCCCTAATAAAAAAGGTGATGCTGCAAACAGCAACGCTGAAACAATAAACAATACTGCTGGTAATAAAGCTATCGATAATAAAAATAAGGCCGGGGCAGTAACCTATACCCAAACAGAAAAAGATAATGCCGCAAACCGTAAAGGCAATGGTAAAATAAAAAACAGTAACAGGGCAGAAACAACATCCTTACAATATAATACACCACAAGCTACAGGGCGTGCATCAACTACACGTGCCAATAGAACAGAAAGTAATAACAGTGCTGCCGGATCTGCTGGTTCTGGCGCTAATAAACCAATTAACAGCCCTACAGGTAATAGTAATGCAAAGCAAGAAGTTGTTGTTATACGTGATGCACAAATCCAAAATAAAAGTGCAACAGCATATAATTTCCCTACACCTCAACAATATGCAGGTCAAAACAAAACATCTGCAAATGATAATACTTCTGTAACCGGCTATTCAGATACCATAACACCTGCCAATATAATTTTACCCTATAATAATACTGTACAGGACCTCATTTATATTATAAAACAAGACAGCATTGCAACAGAAGCAAAACTTATTGCTGAGGCACTTTTATTACAGGAGGATGCAAATGAAAAAAAATCAGATAAAGAAATATCCGGCTATAAAAAATTTTATGTCTTTGCAAATATTTCCCCTACAAAATACTACATCCCAAAAAACAATTCGCTTATAGATGCTTCACTTGATACTAATAGTACAGCTATTAAAACAAATTATGCCTATGGTGTAACGTTAGGCTACAACTTTAATAATACATGGGGCATACGCACAGGTATAAGCATAATAAATATTGACCAGACTACGCATGATGTACAATTACAAAATACTTATATCATACATGAGCCTACAGATGATTACCCTGATGGCCAGATAGAAATAATACCTCCTGCCGAATACACCGGCATTAATTATGCCTCCGGGCAATCTAATGCATCATTAGCCGAAATGACACAAAATGCACTTGTATTTAATTTAATACAAAATACAGGGTTTATAGCAATACCTTTAGAGGTAACTTATAATTTACATAACAAACGATTTGGCATAAATGCTTTTATGGGAATCAATACCCTTTTATTAACTGAAAACAGTGTCATTGTTAAATCAAACGCTCTTTCAGGCAACGTAACGCTGGGCAGTTTAAAAGATGTGAATAAGATAAGTTTTAGCAGCAGTGGAGGTATTTCTGTATATTATAAAGTCACCCCGGCCCTTCAGTTAAATGTTGAACCGGTAGCAAAATATTATTTTAACACATTTGCCGGAGTAAAACCTTATTCATTTGGTATACAATGTGGTTTGCAATATAATTTTGACTTTAAATAACTGTTATATGTTAAAGTTTAAAAAAACATTACCTGTATGTAACTTTTTCGGGCCTGGTTACGTATAACTACCTGAACATTTAAATTAAACTCAGGAATTTTTACATGAGACAGTTAAAAATTACCAAGCAGGTAACCAACAGGGAAACTGCTTCACTTGACAAGTACCTCCAGGAAATAGGAAAAGTAGATTTGATTACAGCAGATGAGGAGGTAGAACTGGCACAACGCATTAAAGCTGGTGACCAGAGGGCTCTTGAAAAACTGACAAAGGCAAACCTACGTTTTGTGGTATCGGTAGCAAAACAATACCAAAACCAAGGGCTTACCCTGCCCGACCTTATTAATGAGGGTAACCTTGGCCTTATAAAAGCCGCACAGCGTTTTGACGAAACCCGTGGTTTTAAATTTATATCGTATGCCGTATGGTGGATTCGCCAGAGTATACTACAGGCACTTGCAGAGCAATCGCGTATTGTGCGCCTTCCTTTAAACAAGATTGGTTCTATCAACAAAATCAATAAAATGTATGCTCTTTTAGAGCAAAGCAATGAGCGTGCACCAAGTGCCGAAGAAATTGCCAAAGAGCTTGATATGACCGTGAATGATGTAAAGGAGAGCATGAAAAACAGCGGACGCCACCTTAGTATGGATGCGCCCCTTGTTGAAGGTGAAGACTCTAACCTTTATGATGTATTACGCTCAGGAGAATCTCCAAACCCGGACAGGGAACTTATACATGAGTCTTTACGCACCGAAATTGAGCGTGCACTTGAAACATTAACCCCGCGTGAGGCTGATGTGGTAAGGCTTTACTTTGGTTTAGGAGACCAGCACCCGATGACACTTGAGGAAATTGGTGAAACTTTTGACCTTACCCGTGAGCGTGTACGCCAGATTAAGGAAAAAGCCATCAGGAGGCTTAAGCATACTTCGCGCAGTAAGATTCTTAAAACTTACTTAGGATAACTAAAAAGCAATCATAAAAAGACCACCAAAATTTCATGTTTTGATAAAAATTTGTATTTTGGCGGTCTAAATTTGTACTTAGGCTAAAAAATATATAAAAGCACTAACAGTTCAATAACTGTTCGTTTTTTGATTGATGATTGAAACTCCGGCTGATTACCGGAGTTTTTTATTTAACTAACTCAAACTAAAAAACGGCAAATAATACTGTATAGTATATTTTTTTGTAAGAAAATTATCAAGTAGACTATATATTATTTGCCGGTTAGGGAGCTAAATCTAAAATTAAAAAAGTCCTATCTTTGCGCCATAAAAACACAACAACGATAAATGAGAGATATACTTATTGCCCCGTCAGTACTATCGGCTGATTTTGGCAACCTGCAACGTGATATTGAGATGATTAATAACAGTGAGGCCGATTGGTTTCATGTAGATATTATGGATGGTGTTTTTGTACCCAATATATCCTTTGGTATGCCGGTACTTGAAGCTATTAGCCGACATGCCAAAAAAACTATAGATGTGCATTTAATGATTGTTAACCCAGACCCGTATATTAAAACTTTTGCAGCACTGGGCGCTAATAACCTGAGTGTACATTATGAGGCCTGCACGCATTTGCACCGCACCCTACAGGCAATAAAAGCAGAAGGTATGAAGGCAGGTGTCGCCATTAACCCACACACTAATGTTAACCTGCTGGAAGATGTAATCAAAGATATTGACCTTGTGTGTGTAATGAGTGTAAACCCGGGGTTTGGCGGGCAGTCTTTTATTGAGAATACGTATGATAAAATTCGTAAACTGAAAGAACTCATCATAAAAAATAATGCCCCTACCCTTATCGAAATAGATGGCGGTGTAAATGATAAAAATGCAGCAGCACTTGTAGCCGCAGGGGCAGATGTACTGGTAGCCGGTAACTTTGTGTTTAAAGCACCAAACCCGCCACAAGCTATTTCGGGCCTTAAACTGGCTGCATCAAAATAATAATAATACAGGTCCCCTCTCTCTAGCAGAGGGGTTTACTTATTTATAGAAATAGTTCTAAAATACGTTCTGCTACTAAAATAAAAATCTTAAACATTGTTATTTTGTTTTTTGGTTGTTAAACTATAAGCAATTGCTAATCCTATTGTTGCTCCTAAAATCATTGATGAAAAAATATTACTTTTAAAAAAGTATTTCACTGCCACTGCTATTGAAATACAAATAGCATAAGAGAAAAAAATCACGAGTAATAATCTCACAGTACGTTTCATATCTATAGTTTTATTAGTTGTGTATAGCAAATATAGTGTGTGATTTTACCCTAAAATTGTAAAATTGGGACATACCCCCTAAACACTCATTCTTCAAAGTGCCAGTAAAGGGCTTCCTGTCCACCAAGATGTGTAAGGTGGTGTAGCAACGTTTTAGGCGATTGCCGGGTAACCGATTTAAAATGTTTTATAAAGTGCGCCTGGTCATAATATAAATTATACAATGCAACATCAGTAAGAGAAGCATCATCATGCTGTTGTGAATAATTTAAGGCATTGCGAAACATCACCATTTTTTTATACTCTTCTACCGAAGCACAAAAATGTTTTTTAAATAACCGTAATAACGTTTTTCGGTTTATTCCTGTCTTTTCGCTCAACTCTTCCACCTTAACGGTACCATTACTGTTTAATACCTGCATTAGTGCCGCTTTGGCAATGGGTTCCTCAAAACCGTTATATATACTTTCAAAAAAAACATCGAGCATTTCTCCCTTCTTTTCAGCATCCTGCTCGGCATATACCTGCCCTAATACTTTATGAAGCATATTGCCAAAATGGTCAAAATAATCAAAAGGAGGGTTAAAGGTGTACGTGCCTAAAGGCTTTTTCAAAAAATGGTTTATACCCGCCGGGTTAAATACAATGCCTATTTTATTAAATGGGCCGGATAAATCAACTTTAGCGCTATGGTGTGTGTTAACCGAATATAAAACAGTAAGGCTTTCTTTTTGTGACGTGCTTACTTTTGAACTGGCCTCAAATAGCTCTACATCAGAATTTTTATAAACGGTAAGTGCATGGTTATAATTAGGGTAAAAAGTAAAAATACGATGAAAATGTTCACTATCACTCCAATGAAAATAATAGTACGCAATGTGTTTTGCCACAATTGCTTTTTTAGGTTTTAACGTAATTAAAAATTCATTTTCCATAGTATGCATGCCAAAACCCTAAAATAATAATTTTTGACACATAACTTTAATTAAATTTAATCTAAAATAATTTTTAGATTAAGCTAAATTTATAATTTTGTATGACAAATTTTAAATTTAAGATAATGAAAATCCTGTTACTGCTTACTCTTTTATTTTATAACTGTTTTGCTCAGAAAAGTGTACTAACCGGAAAAATATCAGATAAATCGGGCGGTATACCGGGCGTAACTGTCATTATAGATGAAACAGGTGTTTCAGCAGTTTCAGATGATTCCGGAACATATAACATAAATAATATCGCCCACGGCAACTACACTATAACCTTTAGTATGGTTGGTTACAGTAAGCAACAAAAAAAAATCAAACTATTATCCGGCGAAACACAGGTTTTAAATATTACACTGTCTGAAGAAACGGCAGCACTTGAAGAAGTTGTAATTACAGGCACCATGAGAGAAGTGCGCCGGGCTGATAGCCCCATACCAGTAGAAATTATAACTCCAAAGCTGTTTCGTAAAAACCCAACAGCAAGCCTATTCGAATCGGTAGGTATGATAAACGGCGTGCAGCCACAGCTAAACTGTAATGTTTGCAATACGGGCGATATACATATAAACGGTATGGAAGGCCCATATACACTTATACTAATTGACGGTATGCCTATTGTAAGTTCGCTTTCTACTGTATACGGGCTTAACGGAATACCCAATAGTATTGTAGAACGTATTGAAGTTGTAAAAGGTCCCGCCTCATCGCTATACGGCTCAGAAGCTATGGGTGGAACTATAAATGTAATTACTAAAAACCCGCTAAAAGCGCCTGTGGTAAGCGCCGATTATTTTATGACCAGCTGGGGAGAGCATAATATGGATGCTGCTGTTAAATCCTCAACCGGAAAGGCTACTTCAATATTGGGTGTTAATTACTATAACTACGCCATACCTACAGACAAAAACCATGATAATTTTACCGACCTTACCCTGCAAAACCGTATATCAATATTTAACAAATTGCAGTTTGAGCGTAAAGAAAACAGGGCTTTTAGCCTTGCAGCCCGTGCTGTTTATGAAGACCGCTGGGGTGGCGAAATGCAATGGAGCAAGCAATGGCGGGGTAGCGATAGTATTTATGGTGAGAGCATCTACACAAAACGTATTGAATTTATAGGATTGTACCAACTGCCTTTTACAGAAAAAATATATACCCAATTTTCATATAACTGGCACGACCAGAATTCCTGGTACGGGGACACGCCTTATATGGCAAACCAGCAAGTAGGTTTTTTGCAGGCGTACTGGGACACAAACTTTGGAGAAAAACATACTTTTTTACTGGGAGCTGCAATGCGCTTTACAAAATATGATGATAATACCCCCGCTACAGCCAACTCAGATAACACTAAGAACAGACCGCAGAATACACCTTTACCCGGCCTGTTTATTCAGGATGAATGGGCAATTAATGATAAGAACAAGCTCTTGGGAGGCTATCGTTTTGACTATGATAAAAACCACGGTGGTATACACTCACCCCGCATTGCATACAAATTTTCGCCCACAAACATGCATACGTTCCGTACCAGTTTTGGTACCGGCTTCAGGGTAGTAAACCTGTTTACCGAAGACCATGCCGCCCTAACAGGGGCACGTGATGTTGTAATTACCGAAGCGTTGAAGCCTGAACGCTCTTTTAACAGCAACCTTAACTATGTATTTAACTGGCCCGCTAGTGCTTTTATACTTAATGTGGATGTTACAGGGTTCTACTCTTATTTCACTAATAAAATTGTAGGCGATTTTGATACTGACCCCACAAAAATTATTTATGATAACCTGAATGGACATGCTATATCGCAAGGCGTTTCTACCAATGTGGAACTTATGTTTAATTTTCCGCTAAAAGTAACGGCAGGCATATCTTATATGGATGTTTTTCAGGCAGAAGAAAATAGCATGGGTGCAGAAGTGAAGAAACAACAGTTACATGCGCCTAAATGGTCTGGCAACTATATTATGACTTATACGTTTAATGACAAATATAGTGTTGATATTACCGGAAATTGGTATGGCCCTATGCGCCTCCCTATTCTGCCAAATGATTATCGCCCGGAATATTCTCCCTGGTATAACATATCCAACATACAACTTACTAAGAAATTTACTTATGGGCTGGAATTATATGGTGGTGTAAAAAATGTTTTTGATTTTGTACCCCAATATGCACTTATGCGCCCTTTTGACCCTTTTAATAAATATGTTAATGACCCTGTTGCCAATCCTTACGGTTATACGCTTGATACCAGCTACAACTATGCTTCACTACAGGGAAGGCGTATGTTTTTAGGAGTGCGCTATAACTTTTTTTAAGGGTTTTATACCAACTGTCCGCTAAACTTGCGGCGGTAGTTAGTGGGTGTCATTCCCACTGTTTTTTTAAACAGCGTCCTAAAAGTTTTCAGGTCGTTATAGCCTGTTTCCAGCATTATCTCATACACGCTACAGGTAGACTGTTCTAATAGTTGCTTTGCAGCCTCTATTCGGGTGCGTTGCAGGTATTCTATAGGGGTTATGCCGGTAACCTGTTTAAAACGGCGTACCAGGTTGCGACGGCTCGTTGGTACATCGGTAATCAGTTCTTCAATAGTAGCGGCTCTGCTATAATTTTTATGTATCTCTTCCTGTGCCTTTTTAACCAAATCGTCTCCATGATTATCTGTCGGCGTAAAAGAGCCAAAATAATTTTGACGGTTTCGGTCTAAATCAATAGAAAACATTTTGGCAGCTTTAATAGCAGTTTCCTTACTTCCATAAATTTCAAGCAACAGCATCAATAAATGAAATGTATTGGTTGCCCCGCCACTGGTATAAATACCATCCTGACCGGTTACTACAGCTTCTGCCTGTAGCTGTACTTTAGGAAAAAGTTTGGCAAAAACACCTTCGGCATTTACATGGGTAGTTGCAGGGCGGTTGTCTAACAAGCCCGATGCGGCAAGTAAAAAAGCGCCGGTGCAAAAACTGGCAATAGCTGCCCCCCCGGCGTGCTGCTGTTGCAACCAGGGCAGCCACCCATAGTTATCCTTCAGTACAGTAGCTATATCATTATTGGCAAAGGCAGGTATAAGTAATAAATTATAATGCATAGTACCGGGCTGCACGGGTGTATAACCGGGATATTGGTGCGTATCATACCCAGACAAATACAACAGGTTAATTTTAAACGGAGGCATTTTACCTGCTTCAGAATAAAAATTATTAGCAGATTCAAAAACATCCAACAGGGCAGCCATACTCAGCAGCCTGTGCCCTTTAGTTGCTAGTATACCTATATACATAACGGATTGGTTAGAAAACAAATATAGAAAAACTTTGTCCTGAATACCCCCTAAAATTGACTTTTTATCACATTATCCCATCCATAAATAACATATACATTTGTTATATATCAAAAATTCCAATTACAACTCGACACTAAAACCCTGACCTTTTACTTTTATACCTCAATTAAACCTAAAAGAATTACAAATGACACCAACCAAAACAATTAAGACTGAAATAAAGATTAATGCCCCAAGAGAACGCGTTTGGGAAGTATTGATTAAAGATGAATATACACAGCAATGGTATACCGAATTTTGCGAGGGCAGCAAGGCAGAAACCACCTGGGAGGAGGGATCTGCTGCGATATTTACCGATAGCAATGGTAATGGCATGGTTACTACTATAGCTGTAAACCGCCCCACTGAAGAACTTATAATACAATATGAAGGCCTTATGATAAATGGTAAACCGGATTATGACAGCCCACAGGCAAAAGAGGTAAAAAAAGGCTATGAAAGCTATTTGCTTGATGAAAAAAACGGTATTACCACATTGCGCACCGCAGCCGCCATGAGCGAAGAATTTTTTGAAATGACAGGCGATGCATGGGAAAGGGCTAAGGATAAAATTAAACAATTGGCAGAACAAAAATGAGAAAAATAATTGCACTATTGCATGTAAGCCTTGACGGTTTTGCAACAAACGCAAACGGTGAAATGAACTGGATTAAATTTGATGAAGAATTGTTTGACTTTGTAGGTAAACTGACTGATAATGCCGATACGGCATTATATGGCCGTATTACTTATGAAATGATGGATGCCTACTGGCCCGGAGCTGCAGATAAGCCTAACGCTACGAAGCACGATATTGAACATTCTGAATGGTACAATAATGTAAATAAAGTAATAGTGTCCGGCAGTATGAAAGGAACCGAAAAAAACAAAACAACTTTTATAGGAGATAATGTTACCGAAGCTATAAAAGAACTGAAACAACAGGAAGGAGGCAACATATTGCTGTTGGGCAGCCCCTCTGTACTTAGGCTTTTAACAAAGCATAATATAATTGATGAGTACCTGCTTTTTGTGAATCCTGTATTATTAGGAAATGGTATTGCTGCCTACCCTGAAAACATTGAAATGACAACACTTGAACCTGTTGCCCCCACAACTTTTAACTGTGGGGTAACATTGTTACAATTCACCAAAAAATAACATAAACAAACAATTAATATAATTATTATGACAGCTCTTAATCCGTACTTAAATTTTAATGGCAACTGTGAAGAAGCCTTTACCTTTTACAAGAAAATTTTTAAATCAGAATTTGCCAACTTCATGCGCTTTAGTGATGTGCCTGCCGGTACACCTATGGATGGATGTGTTGAAGGCGAACCGGGTAATGATGATGCTAACCTTATTATGCATGTAGCCCTGCCTATTGGCAATAATGTACTAATGGGCAGCGATGTACCGGGCCATATGCCTGCTGCCATTACAGGCAATAATATAACACTGAGCCTGAGCCCTGAAAGTAAAGAAGAGGCTGACCGCCTGTTTGCTGAACTATCTGAAGGAGGAAAAGTAATAATGCCTATGGACACCATGTTTTGGGGTGATTACTTTGGCATGGTTGCCGATAAATTCGGAATAAACTGGATGATAAACTTTAGTACACAGCACCAACCTCAGCAATAACCTACAGGCGGCAATAAATTGCCGCCTGTATTAAACTATGTATTATGTTAGGTAAGTCAAAAGCATTTAGTACTTTTTCGGTGCCTGATACTGAAAAAGCAAAAGATTTTTACGCAAATACCCTCGGTATTAAAGTAAAGGAGGGTATGATGGGTATTTTGGAACTGGACATAAACGGCAGTACACCTGTAATGGTATATCCCAAGCCCAATCATCAGCCTGCTGTTTTTACCGTGCTCAACTTCCCGGTACCTGATATAGAAAAAACTGTAGCTGATTTAAAAGAAAAAGGTATCTCTTTTGAGAGTTATAAGCTTGAAGATTTTAAAACAGACAGCGATAACATAATGCGTAATGGCGACCATAAAATTGCCTGGTTTAAAGACCCATTTGGCAATATACTTTCTGTTGTAAAAGAATAAATCCAACAAAACAATTTATTATGTATAACAAAACAATCAATGCGCTTGATAAAGTGATGATGGATACCATTGCCCTGATTAAAGGCAGTAACGAAAAGCTAATTAATACTATACCATTTGAAGGAAGCTGGACGGCAGCACAGGTTGCCAGGCACCTGATAAAGGCAGCAACAGATATGCCTGCATTATTTATAAAATATGCCCCGGAAACTGACAGGCAACCAGACGAAAATGTTGCCGAAATAAAAAGTATATTACTGGATTTTGACCGTAAAATGGTATCGCCGGATGGTATAGTACCTGAAGAAAAGTATTATACAATAGAGGAATTAATTACTGATACCGATAAAATAAGGCAGGAAAACCTTGAAGCACTTAAAACAGCACAGCTTAATCAGGTGCCTACATTACAGGATTGGAATCCGTTAAATGGATATACAAAACTGGAATTACTACATTTTGTGTTATACCATACACAAAGGCACAACAGGCAAATTAATAAAATAATAGAAAAAGTGCACCAGGGTCAGCCTTCTTTGTAATTAATCATACGTTTTACCATTTCATATAATTCAGGCAGTTTTTGGCGGAACGCATTAGGGGTTTCAAAAAAATACTCAAAAATCACCGCCATAAATTCATGGTGGTTGGTATAGGCATATTCCCTGAAATAGTGTGCGTTTACTATACGCTCCCTGTTTTGGGGCACAGAGGCATACTGTATAATTCTGGTAAACATCTCATTATAAATTGTGCCCGATGTTCCGCCACGGTTGCTTAATGAAGAAATGTGTAAAATATGCGCAAACTCATGAAGGCCCAGGTTAAGATTACTGGTATCAAAATCTATCCCCCGCTGAAAATGTTCCCACGAAAATACAACGGCTTTTACCCGGGGGTTAAACTCCCCCTGGTGGTAATCGCCGTTTTGTGATTCAAATACAGAGGGATATATAATTATCACCTCAAATACATCTGGCAGGTAATTGCGCATACCAAAAGTAAGCATAATGGCTGTGCCGGCTATTTTTACTTTCATTTCTTCGGTAACATGCAATCCGTCGCGTCCTGCAAAACGGTATTTTTTTATAAACCGGGCCACACGGTGCCTGAAATACTTTTTACGCCTTGCCGACAACCTTCTGTAAAACCTGAATTGCTTTTGCAGGAGGGCATCGGCACCCGGGGGCAGTTCATTGTTCCATACATACAGGTGTACGTATAGCGGCTTGTTAAATATGGCAATGTAAACTGACTCAATAAAATTCCTTACCGAATAAAACACAAAATACAGAAACAATGCTAATGTGGCTAATCCCACAATAATGATGACGATAACAAGAAGATTTTCCATATACAAACGCCACTTACGGCACAGTGCCTAAAAGCATATTACTCAAAAATATTAAGGAATTTTAAGCCGAAAACAATACCATCCGTCTGAAAACCTCCCTGATAAGCCCTTACATAATCAATCCTTAAAAGGCGGAAAGCGCCTATACCAATATTATCAAAGCCTGCCGTAAATTCATGATAAGGTTTATAATCGGGTGTAGCTATATTGTGGTAACCAATAACCAGATTCCATTGCAACGCATCAAGCAATGGAATTTTATTCATTATAAAGCCCTTAAAATTATGTTCAAAGTGGGCTTCAAAATACTGGTCGTTAGTACTATGGCTATAATACGGCAACAGGTTAAAACGGTTTAAATACGTTTCTTCGGTACCCACATGGGTCTGGTTACCGTTAAAATGTTTGTAATCTATAAAAGATATATTTTCGGCGTTAAAAAATTTGCCTGCCTTAAGGTTCATACCAAAATCTCCTTTATTGCCAATAGTTTCATTATACGTAGTACGTATGGCTATAAAATCATAATCATATCCCGATACGGTTGATGAAAATGCCTTTTGGTACATAAATGCTATACCTGGGTAATTAACATCGGTAACTGGAATTTTACCGTCTGGCCGGCTTATATATTTTTGCCCGAAACGAATGTTTCCGGCTATAGTAGCCCGCATTAGTTCATGCTTCTGAAACGGTGCAGAAACAGGGTTGTCTGGTTCTAATGGATTATTAGAGGTATAATCATGGTCGTTTTTTATAAGCACATAATCGGTATTGTTAAATAATGGGCGCCTCCGCAGGTATTCTACTGTGCCACTCATGTTAAGGCCATTAAAAATCCAACGGTTATGAGAAATACGCGCAAAACCCAGGTCATACAACTTCATATAATTATCCTTAAAAAACAGGGTACTTAACGAGTTTATTAAAGGCGATATAGGTTCTGCTGCATTAAACTGCTCTATGCTATTACCCCCTTTTACATAAAACGTACCTGACTTGCCCAAATTTAAAGTTGCACCCCCGTTTACCCTTAGGCGGTCTTCGGCAAAACCATAATTAAAATTACTAAACATAGAGAAATGCCGCATTTTCTTTTTATTGTTATGGCTGAATGATAACTTAGTATCTAAGTTCCAACCCTGAACGGTGTTAAATTTTGGTATTTGCATTACCCCGTCATAATTAAAAAACGTGGTACGGGGTGCATTGCGGTAACTATAGCCCATAACCACGTCATAAATATGGAAACGGTTCAGTTCACGTAATATAGAATCTTTATACTGCGGCGATTTGCGTATTTCGAGTATGCTGTCTTTTTTCTTATAATCTCCCAATTCTTCTACGCTCAACGGCACAGGCCTTATGGAGTCCCAATAGGTAGAGTCTTTTTTATTGGCATTATCGTCAAAAGAAACAATCTCTTTACTGAATGTTTTTTTATCAAACTCTTTATGAAATACATAATTGTTGTATACATGCGTAACCTTACCGGAAAAACCAATGCCCAGCATCCCCGCATTAAAATCAAAACTCTGGGAATTTTTTGCCCATAAACCATTTTGTGAATTATAGCTAAAGTTTTGCTGCAGGTTAAGGTTGCCAAGTATGGGTTGCCGTATACGGTAGCCTTTTATGTCCAGGTCTATGGCATATAAGGCCCAGCTATCGTTCACAATATAAATATAACCTTCAAAAACGGGTTCTTTATCGCGGCGGGGTATTACCTTAATTTTGTTTATTTCATGGTTGGTATCATCAAAAAAACTGCCTTCAAATTTAAAGCGGTAATAGCCAAAGGCATTATTAGCCAAAGGCGATATCATATTAATATCAAACTCTATATAATTATTATAAAAATTATAAAATGTACCCTCTGCCGTATTATAGCTAAAGCCGCTATCGTTACCACTTATTTTACTGGCTACAATACGCTCTTTTAGTTTATCAGGCTGCTCAAAAGTGATATGCGACACTGTTTCTGAAAGGTAAATGATACCGCTGCCCGTTGAGTCAAGTACATCTTCGCCGGTTTCAACCTTCATGCCCATAATTTTTTCCGGCACATTTTTCACCCTGAAAATTCCTTTACTATAAAAATCGGCTTCAAATTTTCCTGCCTTTTCAGAGTTCTCTTTTTTATGTGCAATGGCCTGCCTCATTATGGCATAAGCGGGGTCTTCCTCATTGCTTATTACAAGTTCTTTTAACTCGTAGGTTTCATCTTCCAGGGTTACATCAAGCGTATAAGGAAATGTCTCTACAGTTACGGGTACACGCTTGGTTTTATAGCCTATAGAGCGGAAGAGTAAGGTGTATTTACCTGTTTTTTTAAGTATAAGTTCATAATCGCCCTGATCATTAGCTGTAGTGCCGGTATAGGTGTTTTCAACCGTAACACTTACAAACGGAATGGTTTGCCCATCTGAAGAGGTTACTTTACCACGCACCTGACTATATGCTGTAACAGAAATAATACATAAAATGAGAGTGAGAAATTTATTGGCCATGTAGATTTGTTAGGTTAATGTTTACAATATAAGACGAAATAATATTAGTTGAGGTTGCCTGCAAAAAATAATTACACTTTTAACGTAACGAATATTACGTGAATTTCTTACAAAAAACATATTTGACTGTAGTTTTAGCCAACAGAATGCAAAAATTTATGTGGCATAATTTTTTAAAGTAACTTTGGGTTTTAATTAATGCCCCTGATGAAAAAGCTTAAAGAAGAAACACTACGCAAAGATACTACAGTTGCTAAAGTGCAATTTGATAAAGAATGGTTTTATTCTGTGAAAGATGTAGCCGATTACCTTGGTGAAGACCTTACCGGGGTAGAATATATACAACTGCCTGTTGTAATTGACGGCATTACCTACACCATGAAATGTGCCGCCTGGGATGATATTTTGCGTGTAGTGCAAAAGGAGCCGCTGGAAGATTTCAGGACAAGTGTTTTATTTAACCGTAACGCAAAGGGGAAAAAATAAGGCTATTCTAAAAAATCTATAAATGTAAGGCCAAACAGCACCCCACTATTGGCATTGCCCCCCTCATAAGACCAGATATAATCAAACCTTAAAAAACGGGCTTTGCCCCACCCCAGGTTATCCAAGCCAAGTGTATATTCCATATAGGGTTTATGCTCCGGCACTGCCAGAAAATGATAGCCCGTTACCAGGTAATAGTTCAGTTTATTTAGTACAGGAATGCTGTTTAGTAAATAGCCTTTAAAATTATGTTCAAGGTGTGCTTCAAAATATTGGTCATTAGTGCTGTGGGTATAATAGGGCAAAAAGTTGAACACATTAAGGTAGCGCTCGCTTTTGCCTACATGGGTCTGGTTACCATTAAAGTGTCGGTAATCCGTAAAAGCAATGTTGTCTGAATCAAAAAATTTCCCGGCCCTGAAATTAGTGCCCAGTTCACCCTTATCACCTAATACCAGGTCATAACTAACGGCCGCTGAAAGATGGTTAAAATTATAATCTGAAATACTGGAACCGAACCCTTTTTCAAAATTTATATTGATAAGCGGCAGCTTTTTGGTAACAATAATTTCGCGCCTCGATGGGGTTGTTATATATTTCTGTCCAAAAGTAATGGCAAAACCTGCCGAAGCTATATACATAGAATGTTTTAAAAAAGCCGGTGTTTCATAATCATAAGGCAATAATGGGTTGTTAGACGTATAAGGTTTATAAATATCTTTAAGAGTAGAAAAATCAGTATTATTATGTAAGGCATGCCTACGTGTATAAGCAGCCGAACCTACAAAATGAATGCCATTAAGCACTTCTTCTTCATATGCTAACTTTAGAAAGGTGTTATCATACAACTTCATGTAATTTTCCCTGAAGAAGAGGCTGCTGATACTATTTACTACCTTATTTATGGGTTTTTCTCTATTGTACTGCTCTATACTGCTACCCCCGCTAAGAGATATGGTACGGTTGGTAAAGCTGTTGAACTTGCGGGTTATAAAGCCTGTAGCCCTAAAGCGCTGTTCGGCAAATCCATAATTAAGATCAGTACCAAATGAGGTGTAGTTGCTGGTGCCGGACTGCCGCTTGGTAAAGTAAAAACCGGGGCCGAGCCAGTAAGCCTGTACCGTATTAAATGCCAGCCTCCGGGCAATACCTGTATAGGTGACATCCCAGTTTTTGTAACTGTTATGGTAGGTATAACCTAATGCCACAGCATGCCATTTAAATTTATTACGGATGGCATCAATACTATCTTTATAGGCTTTTGTACCACTTAACTCTTCAAAACGGGCTTTCCTTTTATAATCATCAAGCTGTTCTGTAGTAAGGGGCAGTGCGCGTATCCCCTCCCAGTATGCATCATCTTTTTGGTTGGCATCTTTTTCAAAAGATATTATCTCGCTGCCAAATTCCTTCGGCCCAAATTCAGGATTAAATTTGTAATCTGTATAAAGATAGGTATACATACCAGTAAGCCCCATGCCCAAAATACCCGCCTCAAAATTGAGTATCTGGGCGCTTTTTACCCAAATATTATCATTACTGTTATAAGCAAAGATTTGCTGAATGTTTATAGTATTTATATACGGTTCTTTAATACGGCTCCCTTTAACGGAAAGCGATAACGAATACAATTCATACGTACCTTCTACAATATATATATCGCCTTCTACAACCGGCTGGCTGTCTACTTTAGGCACAACCTTTATTTTATGCACCTGCTTATAGCCCTGTATGTAAAATGTATTTTCCAGCTCATAATCATAATAGCTTAGAGCATTATCCGCCAGGGGCGATACCACATTTACTTTAAAAGGCAAATAGTTACTATAAAAATTAAAATGAGCATCTGTTGCCATATTAAAACTATATCCTGTATTATCGCCACTTACACGGCTTGCCGTAATATGCTCATACATATCATCAGGACTGTTGAGTTTTAGTTCTGACAAGGTTTCTGAAAGGTAAATAATACCGCTGCCTGTTGAATCTAAATAGGGTTTAAGGTTGCCTATTTGCTTTTCTAATACTTCTTTTGGGACATCTTTTAGACGATATTCTCCTAAAGAATAAAAGCCCGCTGTATATTTCGCCGATTTCTCTGCATTGCTCTTTCTGGCAGCAATAGCGTTTTTCATTATATCCAGAGCAGCTTCCTTATTTTGTGAGGTGTTTGTTTCGGCCTGATTTTGGTAATCTTCACGTTGCAATACTATATTTTGTGTTACTGCATTGCCTGTAACCTGAACATTCTTAGTGGATGGCTTATAGCCTATGGCACTATATAGTATAGTGTACTGCCCGTCATCCAGGTTAAATGTATAGTTACCATCGGGGTTTGTTAATGCTGATTTATATGTGTTTTGGGCGCTTATAAGTGCAAATGGTATAGCCTCTCCGTTCTCATTGGTTATTTTCCCTGTTACCTGGGCATTACAGATGAGGTAAACAAAAAACACAAATAACGTCCATAGTTTTTTCATTCGGTGTGTAGTATAAATGATTGTAAGGCTAATTCATAACTTTTTAAGCCAAAGCCTATTATTACACCAGCCGCTGCTGGTGAAAGGTATGACTGGTGCCTGAAACTCTCTCTTGAAAATGTATTAGATATATGTACCTCTATAACAGGGGTTGTGACAGCCTTTACAGCATCTGCAATACCTACAGAAGTATGTGTATAAGCTCCTGCATTTAGTATAATACCGGTATAGCTAAACCCTGCCTCCTGAATTTTACTGATAATTTCGCCCTCGATATTACTTTGAAAATATGAAAATTTTATGTCGCTATACTTTTGGCGCAGTTGTGCCAGGTAATCTTCAAATGTACGCCCGCCATATACTTCAGGCTCCCTCCTGCCCAACAGGTTTAAGTTTGGCCCGTTAATAATAAAAATATCCATTAAATTACTCTTTATAAGGTAAAAGTAAGTAATACTATACCTGTTAGGATCTTGTTTAATAAAAAAATTAACATTAATACATAAAAAAACACCGGTATAGCATAATGTATAACCGGTATTTTAAAATATATTTAATTAAGGCTTAAAAATAATATCCTACAGAAAGCTGTATAACATTGTTTTTAACATCGCCTTCATCAGAAATATTACTTAGGCCTGCCACATAACGCGCCTGTGCAAAAAGGCCGCCTATTATTTTTAATTCAACACCACCAACAGCAGCCATATCAAAACTTTTGGTATCCCAAGCACTATCTGCTTCATTTACAAGAAAAGAGAATTGCGGCCCGGCCATAATACTAAGCGTTTCGGGTAACACATAATATTTTGCCATTACAGGTACAGATATATAATCGAGGTTAAAATCATCGGCAGCATCAAAAGCATTATCATACTTACCACCCTGAGAAGAGAAAAGCCCTTCGGCCTGTAACGAAAATGAAGGTACAAAATTTAACTCTAAAGCAGCACCTGCATGAAAACTAGTACGGTTATCACTGTCAAAATCGCCAGACAGTTTAGAAAAGTTAGCACCTGCTTTAATACCAAAGCTTATGCCTTGTGCTTTAACAGCCAGGCTGCCTGCAAGAATAAAAACAGCAATCAGAAATTTTTTCATAATAAAAAAGTTTAGGTTATATATTAATTGAGTAATGTATGTATTAGAACATGAAACCGACTGAAACCTGCACCACCCTGTTTTTAAGATCGGCATTGCCTGATATGGACCGGGCGCCTGAATAATAACGTGCCTGTGCAAAAAAACTGTTGCTTAAAAAAAACTCAAGCCCGCCGGATATGCCATAATCAAATGTTTTGCTCTGGTAGTTTTTAAACCCTTCTGACTCCCCCAGTAAAATACCTGCCTGTGGACCTGCCTGCAGATTTAGTTCATCAGTAACATATACCTTTATCATTACAGGAAGGTTTATATAATTTAGTTTCACTTCGTCATTATCTTTGGTTTTTGCCCCTTGCACCGAATAAATAAGCTCTGGCTGAACAGACATAAATTTGAGTACATCTACTTCATATAAGGCGCCTACATGAAAATTGGTAAGCACATTAAGGCTGCCTGAATCATTACCTCCCAAGCTGGCAAAGTTTGGCCCCACCTTAAAACCAAAAGCCTGTCCCTGCATGCTAAAAACACCTAATAGTACGGCAAGCAGAATCAAAATTTTCTTCATTGCAATATGTGTTTATGTTATTGGTTGAAACAAAAATACATAAAATTGGTGCGAAGGGTAAGTGTATTTAACCAAACATTAAGTGTAAAAATGTAAGGTTTTACTTTTATTTAACAAATAATACTCCAGCTATATAAATACCAATAAGAAAATAAGGATAAGTTCTTAATTTTATTAAAACATGATAATCAACGCTTTGTAAAACTTATATATTTGCCTTATAATTAATCGTAGCCCCATTAAAAGGATTTGTTTGTTTAACTTAAAAAATAACAATATATTTAGTATTTAATCTTTTGATTAAATTAATTTTATTATTTTCGTAACACTTAAAAAAAATAAAACACAATGAAAAAAACTTTACTATCAGCCGTTGCTGTTTTTGCTTTTTGCTTTTCTGCTCAGGCACAACAAGATGATTTTCCTGTTTTTGGTATTAAGGGTGGGGTGAATTTCTCTAATTTTGGTGCAGATGCTGACACAGATAGCACAACCGGTTTTTATGCAGGTGTATTGGTAGATATTCCGGGAAAAGGAAATTTCCATTTTCAGCCCGAAATCCTTTATACTTCTGAGGGCGCAAAAGACTCAAGCCTTGACTATATAAGGATTCCTGTCATGGGAAAATATTACCTTACACAAGGATTAAGCATACAGGCAGGGCCTGAACTGGCTGTAAAAATTGGCGCTGAAGACAAAGATGTAAATCGATCAACAAGAAATCTGGATTATGGTGTAGAAGGTGGCCTTGCGTATGAATTTGGCCCGGGCATATTTATAGATGCACGTTACTACCTTGGCCTTGCCAATATTTATGATAGTGTTGATAATGAACAGGACATGAAATTCACAAATAATTCTATACGTGTAGGTATTGGTTTCAGGTTTTAAAGAAACAACAACCTATTACGCATATAACACAAAAATAATAGCCGGAAATTCCGGCTATTATTTTTTTATATACAGATGTGATTATAATATAATTAATCTATCCTTTCTATTTTAGCACCAAGAGCGCGCAGCCTTTCGTCAATACGCTCGTAACCACGGTCTATCTGGTCGCTGTTTTGTATCGTGCTTACTCCTTTTGCAGAAAGTGCCGCAATAAGCAATGATACTCCGGCCCTGATATCAGGCGAAGACATTAAAATACCTTTTAGCTGAGATTTAAAATCCAGCCCTATTACAGTAGCCCGGTGCGGGTCGCAAAGAATTATTTTAGCGCCCATATCAATAAGACGATCTACAAAAAACAAGCGGCTTTCAAACATTTTCTGGTGTATAAGCACACTACCACGCGCCTGTATAGCCACAACGAGTACTATACTCAGCAAATCCGGAGTAAAGCCCGGCCAGGGGGCATCGGCTATAGTTAATATTGAACCATCTATATAGTTCTGAATTTCATAACCCTCTGTGTGGGCAGGAATATAAATATCATCTCCCCTGCGTTCTATGGTAATGCCCAGCTTTCTAAACACATTAGGTATAACGCCTAAATTACCCCAGCTTACATTTTTTATGGTTATTTCACTGCGTGTCATGGCGGCAAGGCCAATCCAGCTACCAATTTCAATCATATCCGGTAAAATACGGTGCGCACAACCAGTTAGGCTTTCTACACCTTCTATCTCTAAAAGGTTAGAGCCTACACCTGTTATTTTTGCACCCATGCTGTTAAGCATTTTACATAATTGCTGCAAATATGGCTCACATGCGGCATTGTATATGGTAGTTTTGCCTTCGGCAAGTACGGCAGCCATAACTATATTGGCGGTACCGGTTACCGAAGCTTCGTCAAGCAGCATATAAGTACCTTTTAGCCTGCCATCTGTTTCTACACCATAAAAATGGTCTTCTTCGTTATAGCGAAATTTAGCCCCAAGGTTTATAAAACCCTCAAAGTGGGTATCCAGCCTGCGCCTGCCAATTTTATCTCCGCCCGGCTTGGGTATATAGCCTTTACCAAAGCGTGCCAGTAATGGGCCTACAATCATTATAGAGCCCCTTAAGGATGCGCCTTCTTTTTTAAAAGCTTCACTTTCAATATAGGCAAGATTTACATCATCAGCCTGAAAGCTATAACTGCCATGGGCAAGTTTTTCTACTTTAACCCCCAGGTTACGCAACAGGTTAATTAATTTATTTACATCTATAATATCAGGAATATTGTTGATTGTTACCTTTTCCGGGGTAAGCAATACGGTGCACAATACCTGCAGCGCTTCATTTTTGGCACCCTGAGGGGTAATTTCTCCTTTTAGGGTGGCGCCGCCTTCTATCTTAAATGTTCCCATGAAGCTTTAGGATTTTCTATTTTTATTGTTTTGGTTATTTTTAGTATTGCTTTGCCTGTGCATTTTTGGCTTACCGGTGTTAAACTGGCTTTTGTTGCTCATTTTTTTATTAACCTTCATCAGGTCATTGGCATTAGAAAGCTCTTCGTCGGTACTCTTAAGGTTAATTTTACCGTCAGAAAGTTCATAAAGGTGCTCAAAAATCACTTCATCTTTTACAGTATCCTTATTCCAGCTCAGGTATGATTTTTTCATGTGGTTGGCAATAACCATGATAAGGGCATTTTTAAAGTCGCCTTCTTCCCATTCGTTAGCCTTATCAATCATATATTTTATGTTATTACCATAAAACCTGTACTTAGGAAAGTTTTGGGGATAGCCCAGCGGATCGGGCTTTTGCTCCAGCATTTCACGGTTAGGCTTGGGATAGGGAGAGTCAACATCCAGTTTAAAATCTGACATGATAAAAATCTGATCCCATAATTTGTGTTGAAAATCGGGTACATCGCGCAGGTGCGGGTTTAGGTTACCCATAACCGAAATGATGTATCCGGCTGCTTTATTTCGTTCTTCCCTGTCTTCCAGCTCAGATGCCTGATCTATTAATTTTTGCAGATGCCTGCCATATTCGGGTATAATAAGGTGGGTACGGCCAGAATTATATTCCAGTTGCCCTACCGCTTCTTCAGAATTATATCTCATTGTAGTAAAAGAAAATTTTTATAAGGAAATAATACCTTCTATTGTAGAGAGCTCAATATATTTATCAACAACTGCCTGTGGACCATCCATACGCACATTAATTGAAACACTGGTATACTTGCCTGTTTTAGACTGGCTTGTATCAATTACGGCGCCCATATTATTAAAGGCTTCTTCTATTCGTTTAATTTTTTCAGGCGAAGAGGGTACAATAAATTTATATAAATATTCTGAAGGCCAATCGGCAGAGCCGGCAAGTTCTTCCTTAAGGCGCCTGTAAAATTCCTCGGTATTCTTATCCATTATAGTTTAGATTATAGCAAATATACATTATCCATTTTACTTATAGTAAAAAACTGCGTTTAAAAAGCAAACGTGATACTTTTATACTCCTTAAATTTATAAAATTTTGTTGTTTAAATGTAAAAGAAAAATATTTGCCCTTAGGTGGTGGCTATTTTTATTTTACCATAGTAGCCAGAATAATACTGACTGATGCCACCACCGTACCTATATAAGTAAACCGTATTACCCTATTAAGTAACCCGTTATTTTTAAAAAGCTGTATAACTATAAATACTGCAGAACCCATTATTATATTTACAAAAATCCAGGTCATAAATATTTTTTCTAACCTGATATCTCCTCCACCAAAAGTATTGCTTAAAAACATAGCGAGTAACAGGGCAAAAACAAGCAGCCATATAAAATATAATGCTACAAGTACATGAAATGCTATATGCCTAAAATCGTATTTCTTCATTATTATATCTGTATATACAGTACGGTAATTATTGATTTTTTTATTTATAAACGGGTTGCATCAAATATAATGCCTTTAGTAAATTTATAATGAGCACAATTACATCAAAAAAAATCACAAATTTTTGCTGAAAAATATTATCTTTTTGTTATATATTTACAACCCTAATTTTTTCCCCAAAAAAATTATGCCCATCCAAAAATTAATTAAATTACTAATGCAACATGAAATTAAGAGACTTAAAAAATTGGCTCAATGACCTATCTGAAGAAGAGCTTGAAAAAAACTTACATTACAATTCTTTAGACTATGGCATTTCTGGCCCGGTAAATGAATTTACCCGTACAGATGACAATCTTTATTATGTTGGTGATGACCCGGTTTTACTGCATACTGATAAGCAGCTAATACAAAGAGGGTATACCAAAAAACAGATTGATCAACTTGATGTAGAAATACCAAAAGGGTGTTATTATATTGAGCTGAGCAATGAGTATAGTATTTTAGAACGGTTTATATCGTAGCCATCACAGCCTATATTTATTGTTTTTTTGCTTATTAATTTGGTATCTTAGGCGGAAAATAAACCCGACTATTTATATTATGATTAATAGCATTTTGACCATTACACTTAACCCTACAGTAGATAAAAGCACTTCTGTAGAAAATATTAAGCCCGAGAAAAAGTTACGCTGCTCCCCCCCGAAGTATGAACCGGGCGGGGGTGGCATTAATGTGTCTCGCGGGTTGGTGCGGCTTGGAATAGAAAATACTGCCTTATTTACAGCAGGCGGGCGCACCGGCGAACGCCTTATAGAATTGCTAAAGGAAGAAAAAGTAGCAACAAGCCCTATTAAGGTTAGTGCAGAAACACGTGAAAATTTTATTGTTGTAGATACCCTGCACAATGAGCAATACCGCTTTGGTATGCCTGGCGACAGCATTACCCCTGAAGAAAACGATACTATATTAAAAAAGATACTTGCCCTCTCTCCCACACCGGAAGTTGCTGTTATAAGCGGCAGCCTGCCACCCGGGGTTTCTACAGCATTTATAGGTGAAATAACCCGTGCCTTAAAAGATAAAGGCACAAAAATAATTGCCGATACATCTGGCGATGCTCTACAGGAAATTTTAAAGGAAGGTATATTTTTATTAAAGCCTAACCTGGGAGAGCTAAGTAACCTTACAGGGATTGAAGAACTTGATAACGAACTGGCTGATGATGCAGCTATGAAGCTTATTAACGAAGGCAAAGCCGAAGTTATAGTGGTTTCACTCGGGCCGCAGGGTGCCCACCTTGTAACAAAAACTGATAATGTGCACATACCTGCCCCATCAGTTAAAAAACTAAGTACAGTAGGTGCGGGAGATAGTATGGTAGCCGGTATGGTATATGGCATAGTAAAGGGCTACAGTAGTTTAGATATAGCGCGTATGGGTGTTGCATGTGGATCTGCCGCTACTATGAACCCCGGCACCGGCTTATTTAAACCACAGGATGCAGAACGGCTTTTTAGCTGGCTTTGTAAATAACGGCAAGGGTTTGCTAAAAGTTTAGTGTTTTATTGGGATTACCTTACAAAAATTTTAAAGGTTTATAAATGATCTTTGTATCCACAAAAACCTTTAAAGTAACAACCATGAAAAAAAACTTCGATTTAGCCACCGTTAAAAACTTTATTCTTGCCAATGCCCTTACAGAAAATGTAATGCTTATGCTTCACCCTTCAAATTTTAATAAGCTTATACCCGAAGGAAAAAAAGCAAGGCTTTTACAAATAAGCGGTATTAATGTGATTGCCGATAATGACAATGAAGTTACTGAAGATGAAATTGACATTCTTGAGATTAAGTTTAATTAGGACCTAACTTATTATAATATAAAAAAAGACCATTTGTAAAAAATGGTCTTTTTTTATATCTGATAGTCAGGTAAAAACAGGTAAAAAAAAATTCCGGCTTTACCGGAATTAATAATATCTAAATATATTTTATTTTTTGTTGGATGTAAGGGCTCTTTGCTGTGAGGCGGCAGGTAACGCAAATATAGCATTCAGGTATCTGTCAAGATTGTTTAGGTCATTTATGGTGTCTGCATCGTTACGCATTTTTCCATCGCTGTCAAGGTAATATTTTTCGCTCCTGTTAGCCATTACCCTTGCGCCCATTGGCCCATAGTGTTCAAGCATTTTAAAATTTTCTATTTTAACCACATAAGATTCCGGGTTTACAATTATAAAAAATTCAAACTTGCACTCATTTTTTAGCAGTGCCGATGCATCGGGGCAGTTTGGGGTTATATTAAAAGCAACACCTTTATACACATTATCCATCAGGCCGGTAATTTTAAGATTAGGCTCTCTATCCAGTATAGTTACCACATCTGCATTAGTAGATTGTATTTCGCGTTCCCAAACCAGTTTGCCGTCTTCAGCATGAAAATTTCCCTGGGCATAAGTTGTTGCAGAAAGGGCTATTGTTGATAATAATAAGAATAATTTTTTCATAGCAATAAAATTTAAGTTTGTTAATTGAGGTATCATATTTTCAAACACATTGCTAAATTACCTATTATATTTATTGTATTAATAACATTTATCAATAGTTTATGACAATACCTTAAACAATAGTTAAAACAGAAAAAACTACAAAACAGGCTGCTACGCTTTTTATGAATGCATTAAGAATACTTTATAAATAACTTATAATAAAGCATTTATATATTTCATAAATTCGATGGAATAATTATAAATAAAACCATTATGGAATTAGCTAAAAACGGTAGTACAGGCACTGTAGCCTATAGCAAGCAGAAGAGAAATTACTCTAAATACGATGCTTCGGGCACCGACCCGAATCGTTATGCATCGGTATCTAATGCTACTGAGGCTGATGAATATCTTCATAAAGGTAAAAAAAGCATTGTACCAGGGCTACGGGTTAACGTAAGCACACCTGAAAGAATTATTATGGTTGCTGCCGGGGCATACCTATTATATAGGGCATTTAAAAAAAATGACAAAAGAAAAGTAGCAGAGAGCCTTGCTGGCGGAACCATGCTTTTTAGAGGCATTAGCGGTTATTGCCCTGCTTATGATACTATTAATCAAACCGGAGTTTTTAAAGGGGGCAGTATAAGCATTAACAGCAAATTTACTGTAAACAAACCTGTTGAAGAAGTATATAAAGCATGGCGCAACCTTGAAAACCTGCCGCTTTTTATGGAGCACCTTACAAGTGTAACTACTATAGATGATTACATTTCTGAATGGAAAGCAACAGCGAAAGGAGTACCCGGAAACTTAAGCTGGAAAGCAGAGATACTTATGGATGAGCCAAATGAACTGATAAGCTGGCACTCTATGCCGGAATCTACCATACATAATGCCGGTAAAGTTCGTTTTAAAGATACAGGAAATGGTACCGAAGTAAATGTAACCATATCTTACCAGGCACCGTTAGGCAAAGCCGGAGAGTTTGCCGCTAAACTAATAAACCCTGTTTTTGAGAACATGATTAAATCTGATATTGAAGGATTTAAACAATATATTGAGGCGGGACATACCCCCTCCTATTAAATTACTAAAATAGGCCTGAAGCACCGGTATTATTATCGGTGCTTTTTTGTGTCATTATATTAACTTCATCCAGAAATGAAACCTGGCGTTCATTAATAAGCCGCACGGCATCATTATAGGCAAACCAGCCGGCTTTATCAATTTCCGGAAACTGCTGTACCCTGCCTGATTTTGGCGGCCATACCATTTCAAAAGTATTACATGTTATTGCAGAGGCATCTATACAGACATTATCTTCAACCGCCCAGCACAATACCTTTTTACCGCCTTTTTGCACAACAGGCAATAAGGGAATAAACGGTTGTGTAAGCGTATATCCTGTTTCTTCCTTAAACTCCCGTATTGCCGCAGCAAGAGGTTCTTCGCCTTCCTCAATCTCACCTTTGGGTACAGTCCACCAACCGGCATCTTTTTTAGCAAAAAAAGCACCACCCGGGTGCACCAGAAAAAATTCAGTGCCGGCATCAGTAATTCTGTAAACCAGCAAACCGGCGCTTATTTTCATATACGTTGTAAATTATGGGTACCTGGCAGCGAAGTGTAAATTACTTTTTATAATTCTTTATAACTTCCATATTATATTTATCAAGGTATTTTTCCAGTAGCTTGCCCTGTTTAAAACTAAGTTTCCAGATAAATTTATTGGTAAGGGCATGGCACCAAAGTTCTACATAAAAATTATCAATGGCATACAGCAGCTTTCTTATTTCGCCCTCTATACAGGCATCAATAAGTTCTCCTTTTTGCCACAATATGCGGTATTGCTCTTCTTCTGTAAGTTTTTTATAATCGTACAGCTTCATATTACCTCCTTTAATTACGATTTCTGTCAAATATAAAAAAATAATCACCTATAAGAAAATGCCTGCGGTTATAAATATCAGCTCCAAAATTATTAAAACAAAAGCACTGTTTAAAAGGCTAAATATTAAGTATTTATTAGCAATTGGTTAGCATTTTTTAAGATTATAAAAGCGGAAATTGCACCATATAATAAAATGAAAAGATATGAAGCTGCTATTATTACTACCAAACCTCGTACTACTATCGGTGTCAGGTTATAACCTTTATACCGGCTTAACAACATCGCAAGGCCCTAATTATATTGTATACAACCTACTGCATATAGCTGTAAGCATTATTTGCTTAACATTTATAGGCATGATCATCAGGTCTTTATTTAGTATAAAATATATTGAGACAGAACAAACATTTGTTGAAGAAGCTTATTATAACGAAACAAACTTACAGCACCAAACTGTAAATATTTAAAACACCAAAAAGAAGATTTTTATATATATGTTAGTTTACAATTGCAAATAGAAAAAGGCTCCGCTAAAAACGGAGCCTTTTTTCTATTATCTTATATGCTTTCTTTAATACTAAAGAGCTGATACGTGCCTTGTAAGTTTAGATTTAAGGTTAGAAGCCTTATTAGCATGTATAATGTTTTTCTTAGCTAGTTTATCTATCATAGAAATAACACCTGCAAGCTTTTCTGAAGCTTCAGCTTTATCTGTAGCCATACGGATAGCTTTAATTGCATTACGGGTAGTTTTATGCTGATACCTGTTTAATACCCTCTTCTTTTCGTTGCTCCTTATTCTTTTTAAAGCTGACTTATGATTTGCCATTTTCTTTTATATAATGCTGTTAATACTTTTGTAGTCCGTAGGGGAATCGAACCCCTGTTACCAGGATGAAAACCTGGCGTCCTAACCCCTAGACGAACGGACCATTTTATTTGTTCAAAAAAGTTGTAGCCCGTGGGGGAATCGAACCCCCCTTACCAGGATGAAAACCTGGCGTCCTAACCGATAGACGAACGGGCCATTATTATTTCTCAATGCGGATGCAAAAATACAACTATTTTTTATTTTCGCAAGAATGAGAAATAAAAAAATTAAAAAAAATTAATATGCCCTTGCAAACAATACCCTTCCTGCTGACGGAGCCCCAGTAAACACACAGGTTCCTGTTTCATCCTTCCTGTCTAAAGGTATGCAGCGAATGGTAGCTTTTGTGAGCTCTTTTATCTTTTCTTCCGTTTCTGGGGTGCCATCCCAGTGTGCCGATATAAAACCTGTTTTGTTTTCCAGCACATCTTTAAACTCTTCAAAATTATTTACTTCGGTAATATGCGCATCCCTAAACTGGCTTGCCTTATCAAAAAGGGTTTTCTGCATTTCCTCAAGCATATCCTGAATATAAGTAACAATTTCTGCACTAATAACAGTTTGTTTGGTGAGTGTATCCCTCCTTGCTACTTCAAAAGTGCCGCTTTCAAGGTCTTTAGGGCCTATAGCAACGCGCAAAGGCACGCCCTTAAGTTCATATTCATTAAACTTCCATCCGGGTTTATGCGTGGTACGGTCATCATATTTTACAGATATGCCTAACTTTCTTAAACGTGCCATAAGCTGCTTAGCCTCTTCGCTAATTGCGGCAAACTGCTCGTCTGTTTTATATATTGGCACGATAACCACCTGTATTGGCGCCAGGTTTGGTGGCAATACCAGCCCGTTATCATCACTATGAGTCATTACCAGCGCTCCCATTAAACGTGTAGACACCCCCCATGAGGTAGCCCATACATATTCCTGTTTACCTTCGGATGTAGCAAATTTTACATCAAAGGCTTTGGCAAAATTTTGGCCTAAAAAATGCGACGTACCTGCCTGCAGGGCTTTTCCGTCCTGCATAAGCGCCTCTATACAATAGGTTTCTATAGCTCCGGCAAAACGCTCATTAGCTGATTTTATACCTTTTATAACCGGTATTGCCATAAAATTTTCGGCAAAATCAGCATATACATTCATCATTTGCTCTGCCTCGGCAACAGCCTCCTGCTCGGTAGCATGGGCAGTATGCCCTTCCTGCCACAAAAATTCGGCAGTACGCAAAAACAACCGGGTACGCATTTCCCAACGCACGACATTAGCCCACTGGTTTATAAGCAGGGGCAAATCACGGTAACTTTGTATCCAGCCACGGTAGGTATCCCATATAATAGTTTCTGATGTAGGCCTTACAATAAGTTCCTCCTCCAGCTTGGCATCCGGGTCTACTTCTATCGTTTTGCCGTCTTCGCCGGTTTTTAGCCTGTAATGCGTTACTACTGCACATTCTTTAGCAAACCCATCAACATGGCTTGCTTCTTTGCTAAAATATGATTTGGGTATAAAAAGAGGGAAATAGGCATTTTGATGGCCTGTTTCTTTAAACATGCGGTCCAGCTCGGCCTGCATCTTTTCCCATATTGCAAAACCGTAGGGTTTAATTACCATACAACCCCTTACACCAGAGTTTTCTGCCAGGTCGGCTTTCACCACCAACTCGTTATACCATTTGGAATAATCTTCTGAACGCGTTGTTAAATTCTTACTCATCCGTTTTAAATTGGCACAAATATTGTTTACCTTTATATATCAATTATAGTTTAGCAAAACTAACTATTTTTGAATGTTCAACAATAAAAAAAATGCAGAGATATGAAAACCCGTTACTTTAATTTAACCAAAATATCCCTGTATTCCGTTTTAGGGATATTAGGATTAACAGGGGTCTCATGCAGTTCTTATCAAAATACTTCGGCATACGATAATGACGGCATATACGGCTCCGTACCGCACGACAGTAATAATCAACCTGTTTACACATATAATGACGGTAATGTTGCACAATACCGCGACGGAGAAGTTACAGGCCAGAACTCAAATGGTTATAGCGCCTATTTTAACTCGCTTCAGGATGAGTATGCACTGATAGAAGATCCTGATAACTATACCACTTATGATAACGACTCTCTGCAAACACAACAGGTAACCGCCTACGGAGGCTGGGGTGAAGACCCTGATAATGTTACTGTGAATGTTTATGGCGGGTATGGTTACGGAGGTTATGGCGGTGGCTATTGGGGTTACCCATATTATGGCGGCTATTGGGGTAATTATTACCCATGGTATGGTTATGGCTACGGTGGATATGGTGGCTGGGGCTACGGCGGCTGGGGTCTTAATATAGGTTGGGGATGGAATTCGCCTTATTACGGAGGCTGGTATTCTCCCTTATATTATGGCGGCTATTACCCTTATTACGGAGGCTATCATAACCATTATTACAACAATTACAGGAGGTCTACTGCCTATTATCCCGGTGGGCGCGACCAATATAACAACGGACGTTACAGCAGCGGCAGAAGAAGCACTAACTACGCAACCGGCCGCAGGACAACTACAGGTGTTAGCCGTTTTAGTAGCAGGCAGGACAGCAGGAGCAGCAGGATTACAAATTCCCGCAATGGAAACAGAGCTTCACAGTATAACGGACGCAGCACACGCAACAGCTCATACAGCAACGCTACAAGAAATACAAGAACCTATACACCAAGCAACAGGTCTGCAACACCATCAAGAAGTTATACACCTTCTACAAGAAGTTCATCTTCTGGCAGCAGCAGAGGCTATAGCACACCTACCCGTAGTAGTGGTAGTGGCGGCAGCTTTGGCGGATCCCGCGGCGGTGGCGGTGGAGGAGGCTCACGAGGCGGCGGTGGCGGTGGCGGCCGCAGAGGTTAAAAATAATACTCCCATGCTCCTGCCTGCCTGTTTTTTTAAGGCCGGGAACATGGGATTTCTTATATTAAAATTCCAAATGTTATGAAAAGATTTTTATTTGCATCTGCTATGCTCATGGCAGGAGTGGCTACGCATGCTCAAGAAGATTTGAATACAGCCGCTGATGCTGTGCGCTATTCAATGGATAATATTACCGGTACTGCACGTTTTAGGGCTATGGGCGGGGCTTTTGGCGCCCTTGGGGGCGATATTTCGTCTATAATGGTTAACCCTGCAGGCTCTTCTATTTACAGCTATAACTCCGGTACCGTATCGGTTTCAAGCTACAACATAAATAATAAATCCAACTATTTTGGCAGCCGCAATACCCAAAATGATAATGCTTTTGACCTGAACCAGGTTGGTGCAGCTTTTGTATTTAACAATGCAAATGAAGATGCCTTTATGAATAAGTTTACCCTGGCATTTGATTATGAAAACACCAATAGCTTTGAAAACAATATATTTGCCGCAGGTATAAACCCTACTAACTCTATTGATAATTATTTTCTGCACTATGCCAATGGGTTTAACGGTTTAGGGGCCATAAACCTGAGCACACTTGATAATGCTTATTATGAAGATTTAAATTTTATAGACCAACAGGCTTTTTTAGGTTATAACGCTTATGTTTTTGATCCTAACCCTGACCCTAATGGCCCGGCATACATAAGCAACAATAGTTCTTCTGGGAACCGTTACCAGGAAAGCAGCATAAACACTAGTGGTTATAATGGTAAAATAGCTGTAAACTTTTCGGCACTGTTAAATGACCGTGTGTATGTAGGGGCTAACCTTAACGGGCATTTTACAGATTATATAAAAACTACACGCTTTTATGAAGACGATAACGGGACTGGCGGTGAAGGTGTGCAGTACCTGCAATTTAATAATGAGCGCTATACTTATGGCGGTGGTTTCTCCTTTAATTTAGGAGCAATAGTAAAAATAACCGAACAATTTAGGGCCGGCCTGGCGTATGAATCACCTACATGGTACAAGCTGACTGACGAGGTAACACAGAGCATTTACTCTAACCTGGGGAGCTTTAACCCCAGCATGACATTTGTACTGGATGATTATACTATTAAAACCCCGTCTAAGTACACTGGTAGCCTTGCTTATGTATTTGGAAAGCGAGGGCTGATAAGTATAGATTATGCCCTAAAAGACTATAGCACTACCGAGTTTAAAAGCAACCGCTACAACAGTATTAATAACGAATTAAGCAATACACTTGATAACGCGGGAGAACTGCGTGTTGGTACCGAATGGCGAATAAACAATTTTAGCCTGCGCGGTGGGTACAGGCATGAGCAAAGCCCTTATAAAAACGGCACTACTGTTGGCGATTTAAATAGTTTTTCCGGTGGTTTTGGTATTGCCTTTGGCAGCTCAAAGCTGGATTTTGCCTATACCTGGTACCAGAGAAAAAGTGATGTATCATTACTTACCCCCGGGCTGGTTGATGCGGCAAGGGTTACCAGTACCAATAATAATGTAACTATTTCATATACGCACGATTTATAATTTTTCATTTTATTATTATATAAACTAAAGGGGCTGTCTCAAAAGTGAGTCAGCCCTATTTTTTTTAAACAAATAAGGGAGCCCGCGGGTTCCCTTTATTCTG